>DATADT010000097.1:0-5528 GCA_036258355.1 Burkholderiales bacterium | reverse complement strand
TCGATGTCGGCGAGCGCGGGCTCGGTGCGCGTCGGGTAGGTAAAGGAGACGCCTTCGTACCTCAGCTCGCCGCGGGCGCGCCCGATGGTCACGGTGCCGCGGTCTTCCTCAACCGGAGCGTCGATCATGGCGAAAACGCTTTCCGCCGAGGCGAGCCCGCGCTGCAGCGCGCTGTTGATCTCGGAGAGGTGCTTGAGCGGCGCGAGCAGCATGAGCATCGCGGTGATGAAGGAAGTGAACTCGCCCACCGTGGCGCGCTGGGCGAGCGTATCGTGCATCGAAAGATAGATGATCACGGCGAGGGCGAACCCTGCGAGCGTGTGCGTGATCGGCGTGGTGAGCGCCGCCGGCACCTCGGAGCGCATGTTGAAGCCGCGCAGGATCTGCGCGCTCTTGCGAAAGCGCGCGCTCTCGTAGTCCTGGCCGCCGAACACCTTCACCACCTTGTGGCAATCGATCGTCTCTTGCAGCACGTGCACCACGTCGCCGAGCGAGCGCAGCGCCTCGCGCGACATGCGCCGCAGGCGGCGCGCGATCACGCGCACCGTGAGCGCGATCGGCGGCCCGATCACGAACACGATGAGGGTGAGCTTCCAGTTGAGGTAGAGGAGCCATGCGAGCAGCCCGACGATTGCGATCGTGTCCTTCACCAGCACGGTGAGCACCGTGGTGGCGGCGCGGGTGACGCCGGTCACGTCGTAGGCGACCTTGGAGAGCAGCGCACCGGAGGTTTGATCGTCGAAGTACTTGGCCGGAAAGCGCACCAGGCGCGAGAACATCGCCATGCGCAGGTCGAGCACCACCTTGTTCGCCACCCAGGTCGTGCAGTAAGACGAGCTGAAGGTGAGGATGCCCCGGATCACGAACACGCCGACGATCGCCGCGGCGAACGCGAGCGGCGGCCAGGTCGGCTCGCCTTGCGCGAAGCCGCCGTCGAGGAGCGGCTTGATCAGCGCCGGGAAGAGCGGCTCGGTCGCGGCGGCGAGCATCATCGCGGCTACTGCGACCGCGAACATCTTGGCGTACGGCCGCACGTAGGAGAGCAGCCGCAGATAAATCCGCTTCGTGTCTAGCTTGTTCATTCGCGCGAAAGGCGACTGTATAAGTCCACGAGCTCGCGCGCCATGGCGTCGATGCCGAAGCGCTCGGCGCTCGCCCGGGGTGCTTCGCTCATCCGGCCGCCCCCGATGGCGCGGTCGGCCTCTTCGAGCAGGCGCGCGAGCGCTTGCGGCTCGTCGGGCCGGCAGATCCAGCCGTTCACGCCCGGCTCGATGATCTCGGCCGCGCCGCAGCGCGAGCTGACGATCGCCGGCAATCCCATCGCCATCGCCTCGAGCACGGTGTTCGGGAACGGATCGTACCGGGTCGGAAGCAGGAAGCAGTCTGCCGCCGCGTAATACGGGCGCACGTCCTCGCGGCCGCCGACGAAGCGGATACGGGGGTTGCTGGTCTCGCGCACGCGATCCTTCCCGACCACGACGAGCCAGAAGGACGTTCGGGAAACGGCGTCGATCGCGGCGTCCAGCCCCTTGCGCGAGAAGCCCGAGCCGACGAATACGAACACGGTGTCGCGCGCGCTGCAGCCGAGCTCCGCGCGTGCGGCGCCGCGAAGCTCGTTCCGCCGCCTGGGATGGAAGTGCTCGAGGTCCACTCCGTTGTAGATGACGTGCAGCTTGTCGGGCGCGACGCGAAAGCCGCGCAGGATCTCATCGCGCACCATCTTCGAATTGCAGATCACGGCGCGCAGGCGCGGATGCTCGAACATGCGCCGCTCGGCCCTGCATACGTACGCGTGGTATGGGTTGAGCGCGATGCCGAGGCGCTCGAGCGGACCCGCCGCCGCGCGGCGCAGCTCGAGCCAGCGCCGGTGTACGCCGTCGCCTGCGCGGTAGACGTCGCAGCCCGGAATGCGCTCGTGCGACTGTACGACGTCGAAATGCTCGCGCCGCCACGCCTTGCTTGCCGCGCGCGCGAAAGACCAGTCGCGCCAGAGGCTCCCGGCATGGAAAGGGTCCACGCGAATGAAGCGCCGCGCGCCCCAGCCGGTTTCCTTCCTCGAGATGAGCGTAAGCTCGGCGCCCGCGCGCTCGAGCGCCGGAAGGGCGCGCGCCACGAATCGCTCGGCCCCGCCGTAGGGGTTGTAGCGCTGGCGCACGATGGCCACGTTCACTTCGCGAGCAGCTCGCGCGCCGCGGCGTGCACCACATCGACCGGCAGCAGCGTCAGGCACTCGGAGACCTTGCCGCCGCCGCAGCCGTCGTAGCCGCAAGGGCGGCAGGTGTGCGTGCTCGTGATGACGCGCCGCTCGACGTTCCATGGCCCCCACTCGTTCTCGCCGCTCGGTCCGAAGAGGGCGAGCGTCGGCGTTCCCATCGCCGCGGCGAGGTGCATCGGCATCGAATCCACGCCGACGAAAAGCTTCGCCTTGGCGGTGAGCGCGCCGAGCTCCTTGATCGAAGTCTTGCCGGCGAGGCTGACGGGCCGTGACTTCGTGCTTCGCAGTATCTCCTCGATGAAGCCGGTCTCGTCCGGCGCCGAAGTGAGCACGACGTTGTGTCCGTCGGCCGAGAAGCGGTCGATCAGCTCGGCGTTGTGCTGCGCCGGCCAGCACTTGAAGCGCCAGCGCGAAGCGGGATGCATGTGGATGAAGGGAACTCCGTCCACCAGCTCCTCTATCCTGCGCTCGGCCTGTGCGCCGGGCACGAACTGCACCTTGCGCTCCTCGAGCCCGGGGTACACGCCAATGCGCCGCAGCGCGTCGAGATTCAGCTCCACCTGGTGGCGGCGCCCGCCGCGCACCACCGGATACAGGTGCGTGAAGCTCTTCCTCCAGAACGCGCCGCGGTCGGGCATGATCGGCGCGACGCTCCAGCGTGCGCCGAGCAGGCGCGCGAGCCAGGCGCCGCGCGGGTGTTCGGAAAGATGCACGATGAGGCCGTACTTGCGCGCCTTGAGCGTCCTGTAGAGATGCCGTTCGAGCGATAGGCGCCGCAGCGGCCGCGCCTCGCGCCAGCGCCGGCCGACGAAGTAAAGCTGCGACAGCGCAGGATGCCCGTCGAGCATGGGCACCGTGTCGTCGTAGACCAGCGCATCGACTTCCAGGTGCGGCGCGCGCGCCTTGAGCAGCGACACCACCGGCGAGGCGAGCAGCACATCGCCGTGGTGGCGCAGCTTGATGACCAGCGCGCGTCCGCATTTCCCCAGCGGGACGGCATCCCTCACCATGCCGTGAGTTTACTAGCGCAGCACAAGCTCCGCCGCGAGGCCGAAGCTGCGGCCGGGAAGCGGATAAACGCTGTAGCGGTCGGGCACGAACGCGCTGCGCACGGCGTAGTTGTAGTACTCCTCGTCGAACACGTTATTTACTGTCGCCGCGAGGCGGCCCCAGCGGAAGGCTTGCGTAAGCTTTAGATCCGCCACGTAGTACTCCGGGATGCGGTGCTCGAGGGTATTCGGCTCGTCGTTGTCGAGCACCTGCTCGCTCACCGCCGTGAATGCGCCCGAGAGCCGGGTGCGCGCGGCGATGTCCCAGAACACCGCGACGTTCAGCTTGTGACGCGGCACGAGCGGCACCGTCTTTCCGCCGATCGGCATGTTGGTGCCGATCGCAAACGGCGAGCCCTGCAGCGTGCCTTCGAGGAACTCGGCATCGGTGTAAGCGTACGCGGCGCTGACTCCCACGTTGGCGAACCGCGTCTCCCCGTCGAGCTCCAGGCCTTGTCGTCGGGAAGGCGGCAGGTTGGTATTGCCGACGCCGGTCGTGAACGGATCAAGGTGGATCTCGTCGAAGACGTCGATGCGGAAGAGCGTCGCGCGCAACGCGCGCCGGCCGTCGCGCCACTCGCCGCCCGCCTCGTACGTGCGCGAGTGTTGCGGCTGCAGAATCTGGAATTGAGGCGCGAAGAAGATGTCGCTCTCGTAGATCTCCTCGGCGTTCGAAAAGCGGAACGCGCGCCCGGCGCGGGCGAACGCGGACCATTGCGCGTTGAACGCGTGGCGCAGCCCGAGCTCCCAGGCATGCTGGTTCTGTACCTCGCTCACTGCGGGCGCGGCTGCGCAGAATGCAAATGGAACAGTGCAAGGCGGTGCTCCCGTGTCCACCACGTCCGTACCCTCGTACTTTGCCCGCTCGCTGCGCCAGCCGGCGACCGCGATCGTCGCTGGCGTGAGCGCGATCGTGTCGAGCACGTAGACGCCCGCCGTGTCCTGGTCGATCGAGACCCGGTTGGTCGGGCGCTCGAGGTTCTCCGGCCTGTCGGTGCGCTGCGAGCGATAACGCCACTGGTGCCAGTCCACGCCGAACACCAGGGTCTGCCGGCCAAACGGGAGCTTCACCCGGGGAGTTACGGATCTCAGCTCGAGGTCGTCGGCGCGGTAGGTCGGAAAGCCGCCCTGGTCGAAGTAGGAGCGCTGGTCCTTGTCGCGCGTGTCGAGGCTTATCGAGAACTCGGCGTCGCCGAAGTGCTGCAGGAACGAGAGGCGCCCGCGCGTGCCGTCGCGGCTCGCGTAGTCGAGCGGCGTGGCCGCGCCTCGCGGGTCGGTCGCGTACTGGTCGAGCCCGATCGAGGGCTGCACGAAGCGTCCGCCGGGCAGCCGGATGTCCTGGCTGTCGGTCGCGAAGCGAAGGTCGAGCGCGCCGTCGCCCACCGCCCAGCGCAGGTTGAGCGTGTTGTTCTGCTGCTCGTTGCGGTTGTTGTCGCGGTAGCCGTCCGACTCGTATCCGTAGACCGAGCCATTGATGCCGAAACGCGCGCTGCCATAGCTCGCGTAGACCTGGCCTTCGAGCGTCTCATAGCTCGCCACCCGGCCCAGGACCTCGAGGCTCTTCCCCGGGGTAAGCGGGGAGCGCGTCACGATGTTGATGATGCCGGCGGTGGCGCCATCGCCGTAGAGCACCCCGCCCGCTCCGCGCACGATCTCGACCCGCTCGATCGATGCGAGCGGGATCGCCGGCCACTGGACGCCCGAGAGGTCGAAATCGTTCAGCCGGCGCCCGTCCAGCAGGACAAGCGTGTTCTGCGGGCCGGTGACCCCGAAGCCGCGCAAATCGATCGACGTGTAGGCGGCGTTGTTGCCGTAGAAGTCCTTGATCGTGATGCCGACCTCGCTCGAAAGCAGCTCGGGCAGCGTGCGGGCGGCGCTTTGCCTGATGTCCTCCTCGGTGATGACCGTCACGCTCGCCGGCAGCCGCCGTACCTCTTCCGGAAAGCGTGGCGCGGTGATCACGACTGAAGCGTCTTGCGCGAAACAAGTCGCGCAGAAAGCGAGACTTGCGATTACGGACCGCATGGAAAACCTCCCTGGCGTCTTCCCCGACACCTGAATGGTTGAAAGGCGCTTCCAGGCCGGTCTCCGGACTCGCGAGAACTGGGAACGGGAGATTCATTTCCCGTGCCCTAGTACACCCTTGCCTTCCCGCGCTACGCGCAGTGGCACTTCAAGAGCGTCTCTCTCGCTTACCGTTGCGGGGGCAGTAGAGGTCTTTCACCTCTTTCCCGAGCACCCGGGAGCGTGCCGATATCATAGCC
>DATADT010000096.1:0-2497 GCA_036258355.1 Burkholderiales bacterium | reverse complement strand
CCGGCGGCGTCGAACGGCGACTTCGACGCCGTGCGCGCGATCGCCAACACGATCAAGGACTCGGTCGTCGCCGGCCTCTGCCGCGCCAACGACCGCGACATCGCGCGCGGCGTCGAGGCGCTGAAGGGCGCCAAGGCCTGGCGTGTCCACACCTTCATCGCAACCAGCGCGCTGCACATGGAGAAGAAGCTGCGCATGACGCCGGAGCAGGTGCTCGAGGCGTCGCGCCTGGCGGTGAAGTTCGCGCGCAACCACTGCCCGGACGTGGAGTTCAGCCCGGAGGACGGGAGTCGATCGGAGGTGGATTTCCTCTGTCGCGTGCTCGAAGCGGTGATCAAGGAGGGTGCGACGACGATCAACATCGCGGACACCGTCGGCTACGCAGTGCCGCAGCAGTTTGGAGAATTAATTAAGAAAATCAGAGAAAAAATCCCAAACTCGGACAAAGCGGTCTGGAGCGTGCACTGCCACAACGACCTCGGCATGGCGGTGGCCAACTCGCTCGCCGCGGTGATGATCGGCGGCGCGCGCCAGATCGAGTGCACGATCAACGGCCTCGGCGAGCGCGCGGGAAATACCTCGCTCGAAGAGGTGGTCATGGCAGTGAAGACGCGCCACGACTTCTTCAAGCTCGATGTCGGGATCGACACCACCCAGATCGTTCCCACGTCACGGCTCGTGTCGCAGATCACGGGCTTCGTCGTGCAGCCGAACAAGGCGGTGGTCGGCGCGAACGCTTTTGCACACGCCTCCGGCATCCACCAGGACGGCGTGCTCAAGGCGCGCCAGACCTACGAGATCATGCGCGCCGAGGATGTGGGCTGGAGCACGAACAAGATAGTGCTCGGCAAGCTCTCGGGTCGGAACGCGTTCAAGCAGCGCCTGAAAGAGCTCGGGATCGAGCTCGACAGCGAGGATGCCTACAACAAGGCGTTCCAGCGCTTCAAGGACCTCGCCGACAAGAAGGCCGAGATCTTCGATGAGGACCTCCAGGCGCTGGTCACCCAGGAAGCCGGGCGCTCGAACGAGGAGCACTGGACGCTCGTCACCATGAACCAGGCGAGCGGCATGGGAGAGCGACCTCATGCGTCAGTCGTACTGAAGGAAAATGGCAGCGAAAAACGCGCTGACGCCAAGGGCGACGGGCCGGTCGACGCGACGTTCAAGGCCATCGAGAGCATCGCGAAAAGCGGCGCCGAGCTGCTGCTCTACTCGGTGAACGCGGTCACCACGGGCACCGAGTCGCAGGGCGAGGTCACCGTGCGGCTCGCCAAGGGCGGGCGGATCGTGAACGGGGTGGGCGCCGACACCGATATCGTCGTCGCCTCCGCCAAAGCCTACATCAGCGCGCTGAATAAGCTCGAGAGCAAGGTCGAGCGCCTCAACCCTCAGCACCAGCTTTAGGGGAGAATGCCGGTGGCTGGACAAGAACAAGGACCGTTTCTGAAGCCGCTGGCGCTATTGCTGGTCCTGCTCGCCGCGTTCCCCGCTTCGGCGCAGATGTACAAATGCGTCGACGAGCGCGGCGTCACGCACTACACCGACAAGCCGCGGCCCGGCTGCGCGGGCGGGCAGATCGACATCCGGCCGATTCCGCCCGTGTCGGGCACGGAGTCTCAGCGCTCGAGCTCCTTCGCGGGCGAGGATGCCGACTTCAAGCGGCGCCAGCTGGCGCGCGAGCAGACCGAGGCACGCGAAAGGGCGGCGCTCGTGCAGCGCTGCACGAACCTGCGCAGCGAGTACGCGTTGCTGAACAGCGGCGTGCCCATCATCAAGTCCAACGAGCGCGGCGAGCGTGTGTACATGGAGGACGCCACCCGCGACGAGCGCATGGCTCAGATCAAGGAACAGATGCGCGCCTGCCCGTGAAGCGGCGGACATGGCTGTTCGTCCCCGGCGCCGACCCGGCCGCGCACCAGGCGGCGGCGCGTAGCGGCGCCGACGTCCTCGTGCTCGAGCTCGAGGACTTTACCCCGCCCGAGCTGCGGCCCCGCGCGCGCGAGCTCTCGCGCGAGGTGTTCGACCGCTGGCGCAAGGCCGGCGCGCTCGCCGCGGTGCGCATCAATCCCCTGGAGACCTGCGGCAACGACGACCTGCGCAGCGTGCTCGCCGGACGGCCCGACGTCATCATGATGTCGAAGGTCGCTTTTCCGCAGCAGGTCATCGCTCTTGAAAAGGCGACCGGCGGCGCGGTCGAGCTCGTGCCCAACGTGGAAACCGCCGCGGGGCTTGTCAATACATTTCAAATTGCCAGAGCCAGTCCGCGCGTGACCGCGCTGCTCGTCGCGAGCGAGGACATGGTTGCCGACCTCGGCACCGCGCGCAGCCGCAAGGGCGGGGAGCTCGCCTACGTACGCGCGCGCTTCCTGGTCGAGTGCCGCGCCGCCGGGGTCGAGGCGATTGATTGCCCCTACACCTTCAGCGATGTGAAAGGCGCCGTGGCCGATTCGCGCTATGCCAAGCGCCTCGGCTATCGCATGAAAAGCCTCGTCGACCC
>DATADT010000095.1:0-7705 GCA_036258355.1 Burkholderiales bacterium | reverse complement strand
ACGACGGAGAGCATGAGCCAGGGGTAGAGCGCGACGACGTTGATGTTCTGAGCTTCGTTCAAGAGGACGCCCCAGCTCGTGATTGGCGGTCTGAGGCCCAGGCCCAGGAACGAGAGCGCAGTTTCGCCGAGGATCATCGCGGGCACGGAGAGAGTCGCCGAGGCGATGAGGTGGCTGGTGAAGCTTGGGAGGAGGTGCTTGCCGATGACGCGTGCGGGGCTTGCGCCCATCAGCACCGCGGCCGTCGCAAAGTCCTCTTCTCTTAGAGCCAGCAACTTGGATCGGACCGCGCGCGCGAGGCCGGGCCAGTCGAGGAGGCCGAGGATGATGGTGATGCCGAAGTAGACGAGGATCGGGCTCCAGTTCACCGGGAGCGCGGCGGAGAGCGCCATCCAAAGCGGCAGCTCGGGGAAGGAGCGCACCATCTCGATGAAGCGCTGGATGACGTTGTCGACCGTTCCGCCGTAGTAGCCGGAGATCCCACCGAGGGTGATGCCGATGAGGAAGCTCACCAAGATGCCGAAGAGGCCCACGGTGAGAGAGATGCGCGTGCCGTAGACGATGCGCGAGAAGAGGTCGCGCCCAAGGCGGTCGGTGCCGAGGAGGTAGAGCGTGCCCTTCTCGGCCGGGCAGAAGAAGTGGAAGCGGCCCGGGATCATTGCCCAGAACTCGTACTCGTCGCCCAGGCAGAAGAAGCGCACGGGGTACACCGCGTTCTTGTCATCGAGGTATTCGCGCTTCAGGGTCTGCATGTTGAGGCGCATGGTGTAGCCGTAGACGAACGGCCCGACGAAGCGCCCTTCGTGGAACAGATGCAGGGCCTGCGGCGGCGCGTAGATTTGGTTGGTGTCGCGCGTGTGCAGGTTGTACGGCGCGATGAACTCGCTGATCAACGTGGAGGCGTAGAACGCGAGCAGGATGATGCCCGCAACCATCGCGATGCGATGCCGGCGGAACTTCCACCACATGATCTGCCACTGCGAGGCGCTGTAGAAGCGCTCCTGCTCGGGAGTGAGGGTCTCGGCCGCGTGTGGCTCGAACGGCGCCTTGGAGACGAAGTGTGGAAGAACCGCCGCGTCTCGCTTCGGCGTCATCTACTTGGCTGCTCCTCCGGTGAGGCGGATGCGCGGATCGAGCGCGGCGAGGAGAAGATCGGAGATGAACATCCCGATGACCGTGAGAAGCGACAGGAACATCAGGAACGAGCCGGCGAGGTACTGGTCCTGGCTGCGCAGCGCTTCGAGGAGCATCGGACCGGAGGTCTGGAGCGAGAGCACCACCGCGACGATCGCCGAGCCGGAGATCACGCTCGGCAGCAGGTTGCCGATATCGGCGATGAAGGGGTTGAGCGCCATGCGCAGCGGGTACTTCACCACCGCGCGGAACGGCGGCATGCCCTTCGCGCGCGCGGTGACGACGTAGGGCTTCTGCAGCTCGTCGAGCAGGTTCGCGCGCAGGCGGCGGATCATGCCGGCGGTGCCCGAGGTGCCGATCACGATCACCGGGATCCACAGGTGCTGGATCACCGAGAGCGCCTTGCCGAAGCTCCAGGGCTGGCCGAGGTATTCGGGATCCATGATGCCGCCGACCGAAAGGCCGAACTGCACGTTCGCGAAGTACATGAGCACGAGCGCGAAGAGGAAGTTCGGGGTCGCCAGGCCGACGTAGCCGAGGAAGGTGAGCCCGTGGTCGCCCCAGCTGTACTGGCGGGTGGCCGAGTAGAAGCCGATCGGGAACGCGACCGCCCAGGTGAAGAGGATCACCGAGAAGTTGAGGATGAAAGAGAGGAAGAGGCGATCTCCGACCACGTCTTTCACCGGCAGGTCGTGCTCGAACGACCAGCCGAGGTCGCCTTGCAAGAGGCCCGAGAAGCCGTTCTCGCCCGGCCACACGCCGACCCAGATCGCGTACTGCTCGAGGAACGGCTTGTCGAGCCCGTACTGCTTGCGCAGGAACTGGGCTTTCTCCGCGGCCGCCTTGTCGCCCTGGCTCTGCAGCTCCGCGATCTGGTTGGAGAGGAAGTCGCCCGGCGGGAGCTGGATGATGACGAAGGTAATGAAGCTGATCACGATCAGCGTCGGGATCATGATCATCGCGCGGCGCAGCGTGTACTTAAGCATCGGCCTGAACCCGGCTCATTTGAACCAGAACGTGTCGGGACGGTAGATCCCGAAGAACGCCCCCGGGTCCCAGTTGTAGAAGCCCTGCTCGGGTACGTTCATCAGGGTGGCGCGCGCGACCACCGGCTGCGGCACGCCCGAGACGACGCCGATGGTGAATTGCTGCTCGGCGTGCAGCTCGAGCATCGCGTGCCAGGCGCGCTCGCGCTCCTGGCGGGTGGGCGCTTCGAGCCACGACTTGTAGAGCCGCGCGAGCTCTTTCACTTCCGGGATGTCGACCGGCTCGCCCGACTTGCCGACGGTCTCGACGTACTGGCCGAACTTCGGCCACTGCAGCTGCGTCTGGCTGGTCGGCGCGAGCTCGTCGGGGCTGTTTTCGGCCGTGGCAAGGCCGTTCTCGAAGCCGCTCCACACCGACATCACGGTCTCGCCGGCGAACACGCGCATGCGGAACGCCTCGCGCTGCAAGGGCTTGCTGAAGAGCTTGATGCCCACCTCGCGCCAGGTCTCGCGGATGAGCTCGAGGACGTCGGTCTGCTCGGTGGACTCGCCCGCGGTCTCGACGATGATCTCGAGGGGCCGGCCGTCGGGCAGCCGGCGGATGCCGTCCCTGCCGCGCTTGAGCCCGATCTGGTCCAGCAGCTGCGCGGCCTGCTTGCGGTCGTAGCGCGCCCAGCGGTCCCGGTACGTCTCGCGGAAGAGCGGGCTCTGCGGCAGCATGGTGTTGTTCGACTCGATGGCGAGGCCGAAGTACAGCACCTGGTTGACGAGCGAGCGGTCGATGGCGAGCGACAGCGCGCGGCGGAAGCGCACGTCGCGCAGGAGGATCCGCCACACCGGGTCGCTCACGTTGAGGTTGGGGAAGAGCGCGAAGTGCGAGCCTTTCCCCGGGCGCCAGAGAAGCGTGCGGTAATTATTCTGCTTTTCGCCCTGCTTAAGGAAGGTGTAGTTGTTGAAGTTGACATCGCGCGCCTGCAGGTCGGCCTCGCCGGCGCCCGTCTTGGCGGGAATCAGCTTCGGGTCGGCCACCGCGAGCACGAAGCGGTCGATGTACGGGAGCTGGCGGCCCTCGGCGTCGACGCGGTGGAAGTAGGGGTTGCGCACCGCGACGAACCGATCGGCGGGCGGCCGGGTGGTGTTCATCCACGGCTGCAGCGTCGGCAGGTCGGGGTTGTCGAACTCGTAGAGGTTGTCGGTGCGGTTGTGGATGGCCGACCACTTGCGCTTCGCCGTTCCGTCGGCCTCGGCCTTGGCGAGGGCCGGGTTGTACTTCTTGTGGAACTTCTTCAGGTAATGCGCCGGCCGATAGATGAACAGGGGTGACGCTCCCGCCTGGCGCGGCAGGAAATTGGGGTTCGGCTTGTGCCAGCTGTAGCGCACCACGGTGTCGGAGAGCACCTCGAACTTCGCTTTCTCGCCTTCGACCAGGAGATCCTTGGGCGGCCCGGCCGGAGCGAGCTCCTTGTCGTTCGCCACATCGTCCCAGTAGTAGCGGAAATCCTCGGCGGTGAACGGATGGCCGTCGGACCAGCGATGGCCCTTGCGCAGCCTGAGCGTGAAGATGCGGCCTTCCTGGACCTCGAAGGACTCCAGGATGTCGGGGACGAGCTCGAGGTTGCGGTCGTAGCCGACGAGGCGCGCGTAGCCGTAGACGACCAGCAGCCGGGTGTCGCGGCTGCGGCCGACGAGGCTGTGGAGCGTCCCGCCGTGCTTGCCGAGATTTTCGACGCTGACCACGAGCGGCTGCTGCGGCAGGCGCTTCTGCACCGGCGGGAGCTTCCCGGTGCTGACCTCGAGGCCGAGCATCGGGGGTTCGACCGGGTCGATCGCGAGTGCCGGGAAGGCGGCGAGCAGCAGAAGGAGACTGAGAGCCTTCATGCAGCCGCCCTGACGAGATGTCCGCGCCCGATGTCCTGCATGCTCGGGCGCGAGCCGGCGACGATGCGGAACTCGTCCGGCCACGCCGAAGGATCGGACGCCTTGCCCTCCATCAGCGCCTTGAAGTCGAGCTTGCGGCTCAAGTCGGGCTCGGGCACCGCCGCGAGCAGCGCGCGCGTGTAGGGATGCACCGGGTTGCGGAAGAGCTCCCTCGCGGGCGCGAGCTCGACGATGCGCCCGGCGCACATCACCGCGATGCGGTCGGCGAGGTAGTTCACCACCGCGAGGTTGTGCGAGATGAAGATGTACGCGAGCCCGAGCGCCGCGCGCAGGTCGGTGAGGAGGTTGAGCACCTGCGCCTGCACCGAGACGTCGAGCGCCGACACCGGCTCGTCGCAGATGAGGAGCTCCGGCCCGAGCGCGAGCGCGCGCGCGATGCCGATTCTCTGGCGCTGCCCGCCGGAGAAGCTGTGCGGGTAGCGCCTGAGGTGGCGCACGTCCAGGCCGACCAGGCCCATCAACTCCTTTACGCGCGCGAAGCGCTCGTCCGCGTCGCCGATGCCGTGGATCACGAGCGGCTCGCTCACGATGTCGTACGCCGTCATGCGCGGGTTGAGCGAGCTGAACGGATCCTGGAACACGAACTGCACCTTCCTCCGGTACGCGAAGAGCTCGGCGCCCTTGAAGCTCAGCACTCTCTCCTTCTTGAAAATGATCGCTCCGGAGTCGGGCCTGACCGAGCGCAGGATCATGCGCGCGGTCGTGGTCTTGCCGCATCCCGACTCGCCGACGATGCCGAGGCATTCGCCCGCGCCCACATCGAAGCTCACGTCGTCGACCGCGAGGAGCTCCCCGCTCCGCTCGCCGCCGAGGAAGGAGCGCTTGCGCGTGGTGAAGCGCTTGGTGAGGTTCTTCACCTCGAGCAGCGGCCCGAACACATCCGCGCGGCGCCAGGTGCCCGACATGGTGATCAGGCTATCGTCGTTCACCTGCACCTCGCGGATCGGCGTCAGGCGCTCGCCGGGCTTCATGTTGAAGCGCGGCACCGCGCGCAGCAGCGCCTTGAGATACGGATGGCGCCCCTTGCGGAAGATGTCCTCGACGACGCCCGATTCCATCACCCGGCCGCGGTGCATCACCACGACTTCGTCGGCCATGTTGGCCACCACGCCAAGGTCGTGCGTGATGAGCAGCACCGCCATCTCGAACTCATGCTGCAGCTGCTTGATGAGCCGCAGGATCTGCGCCTGGATGGTAACGTCGAGCGCGGTGGTCGGCTCGTCGGCGATCAGCAACGCCGGGCGGCACACCAGCGCCATCGCGATCATCGCGCGCTGGCGCAGCCCTCCGGATAGCTCGAACGGATAGGTGTGCTCGGCCTTCACCGGGTCGGGGAATCCCACACGGCGCAGCATGTCGATCACGGCGTGGCGGCGCTCGCTGCCGCCGAGCTCCGGCTGGTGCAGCGCGAGCGCCTCGGTGATCTGGTCGCCGATGGTGTGCAGCGGCGAGAGCGCGGTCATGGGCTCCTGGAAGATGATCGAGATGCGCCCGCCGCGGATGTCCCGCATCTCGCGGCTCGCGGGGTCGAGCCGGGAGATGTCGATCTCGGTTCCCGGCCGCCGCTCCGGGTCGCGAAAGACGATCTCGCCGGATTCGATGCGCGCGATGCGAGGCAGGATGCTCATGATCGACTGCGCCACGACCGATTTGCCCGAGCCCGATTCGCCCACCAGCGCCACCGTGCGGCCATGCGGTATGCGGAACGAGATGCCGTCGACCGCCTTCACCGTGCCCGCGTCCACGTCGAGGTAAACCTTCAGATCGCGGACGGTCAGGAGGTCAGGCATGAGCCGGCGCAGTATATAAGTACGCGGAGAAACCGCTCATGAATTCCGCGAGAACACTTCGCGGCCAGAGAGCCAGCGCGGACCGTCGAGCGCGAAAAGCCTTTGGAGAAAATCCCAGGCCGCGTCGTCGTGCACCGCATGGTGGGTGAGCCAGCCGAGAGGGTCTTCCACGGCAAGGTTCTTCACGGCAAGGCGAATGGCTTCATCTTCGCCGATGAATCGCTTGCCCTGGCGCCAGGCCACGATGTCGACGTGCGTATTCACCTGCCGCAGGCCCGGCGCCGCCTCGGTGCGCGGGCGCAGGCCGTACATGCTCAGGCCGCGGATGCCGATCGCCGGGAGCTTCTCCACGAGGTCCCTGCGCACGCGGTTCCATGGCGGCGCGAGAACCGGGCAAAACCGCGGCCCGGCGAACGCGCGCAGCCGCCCGAGTCCGTCCGAGACCCTGGCGAGCGCAGCCTCCACAGGCTCGGCCGCCGGGTACTCGGTCTTTTTCTCGCCAGGCGCAGCGCGGTTGCGATGGTCGGTACCGTGCTGCAGCACGGTAACGCCGTCGTGCAGCAGGCCGAAAAGCTCGGGCTCGGCCGCCTCCGGAACGACGGCAAGGGAAAGAGGGATCCCCGAAGAAGAAGACATCCTGAGCAGGCGCTTCGCTTCGGGCAGCACGGCTCCGGCATCGTCGTCGCGCCACCAGAACCGGGCGGGCCGGCCGGCATCACGTCGGCGGGCGAGCTCAGCTTCGAGCCGGGTCCAGCTCATGCCAGCCACGCCCGGACGAGCTCTGCGCTTTGCCGTGCGCCGCCGAGATCGACCGCGCCGGCCAGTGGCCGCGGTGCGGCCGCGGCGCGGTCGATGGCCGCGGCAAGCGTCGCCGGGGAAAGCGCCTCCTCCTCCACCATGCTCACGAGCCCCCTCTCGGCGAGCAGTCTCGCACGCAGCGTCTGCTCGATTTCTCTGCTGCCGGCGAAGGGCACGAACACCGCGCGCGCGCGCGCCTGCAGCGTCTCCACGACCGTGTTGTAGCCCGCCTGGCTTACCGAGAGTACGCAGTTTCGAAGACGCTGGACGAAGTCGCTCCGCGTCCGCTCGACGATTACCCCGTCAACCCGAAGGGTCTCTACCTCTCTTGCGTTCACGCCTGCGAGGATCCGCCACGTGCGATTGCCTAGCCCGGTAAGCGGGCGCGCCCGGATAGCCGTTTCGACGAGCCTACGGCCCACCGCGCCTCCGCCGACGGATACCAGGACCTCGCCGGCCCCTGCATCTGCGGCGCCGGCGGCGGGCTCCTGGACCACGTACCCGGTGTAGTGCAGGCTGCCCTCGAGGCGCCGGGCTCGCGAGAAGCTGCGCTCGAAGGTCGCGACGCGCGGGTCGCCGTGCACGAGCAGGCGGTCGAAGTGGCGCTGGAAGTGCTCGAGCGCCTCTTCCTCGCGCTCGTACTTGGGCTGGAGGATGTCGCGCGCCGAGCAGACGACGAGGCGGGAGCGCGCTTCCTCCAGCAGCGGAATGAGCTCGAAGCGCATCTGCCGCCGGCCGAAGGGAAAGAGCTCCACGATCAGCGCATCGGCCCTGCTTTTTCGGTAGGCCTCGAGCAGGTAGTCGCGGCGGCGCGCCTTCCACGCTTCGTCGATCGGCTGGCCGCCCTCATCCAGAAGCTTCCTGAACGACGCATCGCTCGCGAGCGGCGGCAGCTGCAGCACCGGTATGCCCTCCACCGGCGCGCCGCCGCTGGCAAGCGTGACCTCGAATCCCACCTCCCTCAGCGCCTGCGCGATCGTCGCCGCGCGCTTGAGATGCCCGATGCCCAGCAGGTGCTGGACATAGAAGAAAACTTTCATCGGACGTTCAGCCGCTCGA
>DATADT010000094.1:0-3183 GCA_036258355.1 Burkholderiales bacterium | reverse complement strand
GCACGTTCCGCTCGCCGACAAGACGCGCCACCTCGTAAACACTCGCATGCTGGAGCACTTCCGCGCCGGGGCGGTGCTGCTCAATTTCTCCCGCGAGGGCGTGGTGGACGACCAGGCGGTTGCCAAGGCGCTCACGAGCGGAAAACTGAAGTGGTACGTGACCGACTTTCCGAGCGCCGCGCTCGTCCGGCATACCGGGGTTATCGCGCTGCCGCACCTCGGCGCCTCGACTCGCGAGGCGGAAGACAACTGCGCCATTATGGTGGCCGACCAGGTGCGCGAGTACCTGGAGCACGGCAACCTGCAGAACGCGGTCAACTTCCCGGATGCGCAGATGGCGCGCGAGGCGCCCTACCGTCTCGCGATCTCGAACGCCAACGTGCCGGACATGCTCGGACGCATCTCGCACGCCCTCGGGCGGCGCAAGATCAACATCCACAACATGCTGAACAAGTCGAAGGGCGAGATGGCGTACACGCTGGTCGACGCCGACAGTCCGGTTGCCGTAGACGCGCTAAAGGAGCTGGAAGGCCTGACCGGAGTGCTTGCCGTACGCTATCTTCCAGTAGAAGCAGGCTAGAACCCGTCTGAAGGGCATGGCTAACGACATCGAAAAGCTGCGCAAGGAAATCGACGCACTGGATGACGAGCTCGCCGCGCTCATCCAGCGGCGCGCCGGCCTCGCGCAAAGGATCGGCGCGCTCAAGGGCGGCGCGCCCGCCTACCGCCCGGAACGGGAAAGCGAGATCCTCAAAAAAGTGAGCAAAGTGCGCGGACCGCTCTCCGGCGAGCGCGTCAGCGCGGTGTTCCGCGAGCTCATCTCGGCGTGCCGCGGCCTCGAGGAGGTGATCCGCGTGTCGTACCTCGGACCGGAGGGAACGTTCAGCGAGCAGGCGGTACGCAAGCATTTCGGGCGCGCGGTGGACGCGCTGCCCGCCGCGTCGGTCGACGAAGCGTTCCGGCGCTGCGAGTCGGGCGCGGCGCAGTTCACCGTCGTGCCGGTGGAGAACTCCACCGAAGGCGCGGTCGGCCGCACGCTCGACCTGCTCGTGGCGACGCCGCTTCGCATCTGCGGCGAGATCGAGCTCAGGGTGCACCAGAACCTGATGTCGCGCGCCGAGCAGATTTCCGCTGTGAAGAAGGTCTATTCCCATGCCCAGTCGCTCGCGCAGTGCAACGGCTGGCTGAGCCAGAACCTTCCCGGCGTCGAGCGAGTGCCGGTGACCTCCAACGCCGAAGCGGCGCGGCGAGCGGCGGACGAACCGGGCGCGGCGGCGATCGCCGGCGAAGCCGCAGCCGAGCGCTATCAGCTCGGCGTGCTGGCGCGCGCGATCGAGGACGACCCCAACAACACCACGCGCTTCCTCGTGCTCGGCAATCTCGAGCCCGGCCCCACCGGCCGGGATCGCACCTCGCTCGTCATGTCGGCCGAGAACAAGCCCGGCGCGGTGCACGCGCTGCTCACGCCGCTCGCGCAGCACCGCGTGAGCATGACGCGGATCGAGTCGCGCCCGGCGCGCGCGCGGTCCGCGCTTTGGGAATACGTATTCTTCATCGACGTCGAAGGGCACCAGCGCGATGAGCCGGTGGCCAAGGCGCTCGGCGAGCTCAAGCGGCTCGCGCCGTATCTCAAGGTCCTGGGGTCGTACCCGGCGGCCGCGAACTGACAGGGGTAACACTTCATGTGTCGCGTTTCATGTTAATGGATCTCTGCGAACTCTCGCCTTCGTACGTGCGCTCGATTGCGCCGTACCAGCCCGGCAAGCCGATCTCCGAGCTCGCGCGCGAGATGGGGCTGGACGAGCGCTCGATCGTGAAGCTCGCGTCGAACGAGAACCCGCGCGGCATCGGCCCGCGCACCCGCGCCGCGATCGAGGCGGCGATCGGCGAGATCGCGCGCTACCCCGACGGCAACGGCTTCGAGCTCAAGCAGGCGCTCGCGCAGCGCTACGGCGTCGACACGAGCTCGATCGTGCTCGGCAACGGCTCGAACGACGTGCTTGAGCTGGTCGCGCTCGCCTTCCTCGGCCCCGGCCGCGCGGCGGTGTTCTCGCAGCACTGCTTCGCGGTGTATCCGCTCGCCACGCAGGCGCGCGGCGCGCGCTCGATCGTCGTGCCGGCGAAGGACTATGGCCACGACCTGGAGGCGATGGCGAAGGCAATCGACGACGAGACCTATGTCGCCTGGGTCGCGAATCCCAACAATCCGACCGGCACCTTCGCGCGCTACGAGGCGGTCGAGGCCTTCCTCAAGCGTGTGCCCGAGCGCGTGCTTGTCGTGCTCGACGAGGCGTACAACGAATACCTGGCGCCCGAGCTGCGCGGCGACACCGTAAAGCTGATGAAGCGCCATCCCAACCTGATCGTCACTCGAACCTTCTCCAAGGCGTACGGGCTCGCCGGGCTGCGGGTCGGCTACGCGCTCGCGCACGCGTCGGTGGCCAACGTGATGAACCGCGTGCGCCAGCCGTTCAACGTGAACAGCATCGCGCTCGCCGCGGCGGTGGCCGCGCTCGACGACATGGAATTCGTCGCGCGCAGCTATGCCGAGAACCTGCAGGGCATGCGCCAGCTCGAGGACGGCGCCAGGCGCCTCGGCCTCGACTACATTCCCTCGTACGGCAACTTCATCACCATCCGCGTGGGCAAGGCCGCCGAGATCTACAAGCGGCTCCTGCGCCGCGGCGTGATCGTGCGCCCGGTCGGCGGCGGCTACGGCCTGCCCGAGCATCTGCGCGTCACGATCGGCACCGCCCAGGAGAACGAGCGCTTCCTCGCCGCGCTCGCCGGCAGCCTCAGAGAATGAACTGAAGCGATGAAGCTTGCGGTCATCGGCGTCGGCCTGATCGGCGGCTCGTTCGCGCTGGCGCTGAAGAAGGCCAAGGCGGTCTCGCACGTCGCTGGCGTCGGGCGCGGCAAGCAGAACCTGCAGGTCGCGCGCGAGCGCGGCATCATCGATTCGATCGCCCCCGACGCCGCGATGGCGGCGAAGGACGCGGATCTCGTGCTGGTCGCGACGCCGGTCGCTCAATTTGAAAAAATCTTCTCCGCCCTGCGAGATTCGCGCGCGCTGATCACCGATGGCGGCAGCACGAAGCGCGACGTGATCGCGGCCGCGCGAAAAGTCCTCGGCGGTGGCATCGCCCGCTTCGTCCCCGCGCATCCCATCGCCGGCGCGGAGAA
>DATADT010000093.1:0-4602 GCA_036258355.1 Burkholderiales bacterium | reverse complement strand
CGCATCCTGTCGGCCGCGAGCGCGGGTGTGGAGCCGCGCATCATGGGCGTCGGGCCGGCCTATGCGATTCCGCGCGCGCTCGAAAGAGCGAAGCTCGAGCTCAAGGACATGGACATCATTGAAATCAACGAGGCGTTCGCGAGCCAGGTGCTCGGCTGCCTGAAGCTCATGAACATCGACTTCAAGGACCCGCGCGTCAACCCGAACGGCGGCGCTATCGCCATCGGCCACCCGCTCGGCGCCTCGGGGGCGCGCCTCGCCCTCACGGTGGCGCGGGAGCTGCAGCAGTCGGGCGGACGCTACGCCGCGGTATCGCTGTGCATCGGCGTCGGCCAGGGGCTCGCGGTGATCCTGGAACGGGTGCAATGAAGCGCGAGCCCATCAAGGCGAAGTTCGTCTGGGACGACCCGCTGCTGCTCGACCAGCAGCTGTCGGAAGACGAGCGCATGGTGCGCGACGCCGCGCGCCGCTACTGCCAGGACAAGCTCGCGCCGCGCATCCTGCAGGCCTTCCGCCAAGGCGAGACCGACCCGCGCATCTTCCGCGAGATGGGCGAGGTGGGCCTGCTCGGCCCCACGATCCCGGCGGAATACGGCGGGCCGGAGCTCAACTATGTCTGCTACGGCCTGATCGCCCGCGAAGTCGAGCGGGTCGATTCCGGCTTCCGCTCCATGATGAGCGTGCAGTCCTCGCTTGTCATGCTGCCGATCTTCCAATTCGGCACCGAGGCGCAGCGGCAGAAATTCCTGCCCAAGCTCGCGCGCGGCGAATGGATCGGCTGCTTCGGCCTCACCGAGCCCGACCATGGCTCCGACCCGGGATCGATGCAGACGCGCGCGAAAAAGGCGGCCGGCGGCTACCGCCTGACCGGCAGCAAGATGTGGATCTCGAACTCGCCGATCGCCGACGTGTTCATGATCTGGGCGAAGGACGACGAAGACCACATCCGGGGTTTCATCCTCGAGAAAGGCATGAAGGGTCTTTCGGCACCGGCGATCCACGGCAAGGTTGGCTTGCGCGCCTCGATCACGGGCGAAGCCGTGATGGACAACGTATTCTGCCCGGAAGAGAACGCGCTGCCCGAGGTGCGCGGTCTGAAGGGGCCGTTCACCTGCCTCAATTCCGCGCGCTACGGCATCGCCTGGGGCGCCCTCGGCGCGGCGGAGGACTGCTGGCATCGGGCCCGGGCCTACGTCATGGAAAGAAGGCAGTTCGGGCGGCCGCTGGCGGCGAACCAGCTGATCCAGAAGAAGCTCGCCGACATCCAGACCGAGATCTCGCTCGGCCTGCAAGGCTGCCTGCGCCTCGGGCGCATGAAGGACGAAGGCGGCGCCGCGCCGGAGATCACCTCGATGCTCAAGCGCAACTCCTGCGGCAAGGCGCTCGACATCGCTCGCCTGGCGCGCGACATGCTGGGCGGCAACGGCATCTCCGACGAATTCGGCGTGATCCGGCACCTCGTGAACCTCGAGGTAGTGAACACCTACGAAGGCACGCACGACATCCACGCGCTGATCCTCGGCCGCGCGCAGACCGGCATCCAGGGCTTCAGCTGAGCGCCATGGACAAGTGGACCTTCGGCATCACGATGACGATCGTCGGCGTAGGGGGGACCTTCCTCACCCTTTGGCTGCTCAGTCTGGTCATGACCCTCCTCAAGAGGGCGTTTCCCCTGTCGGACGAGGAAAAGGCAGAGAAGAAACCTTAAGCAGGGAGGAACAACGTGCTGGAGAGCATCTTAGGGGGTCTCTCTGGGTTGGGCAGCGGCGCGACGCACCTGTTCTCGTCGCCGGGGCTGCCGAACCTGGTCATGCTGCTCATCGCCGCCGGCCTGCTCTATCTCGGCGTCAGGAAGCAGGTGGAGCCGCTGCTTCTCGTGCCGATCGGCTTCGGCTGCCTGCTCGTCAACGTGCCGCTCAGCGACCTGATGGACGAGGGCGGCCTGCTGCGCATCCTCTACGACATGGGAATCGCGAACGAGCTCTTCCCGCTGCTCATCTTCATCGGCATCGGCGCCATGATCGACTTCGGCGTGCTGCTCGAGAACCCGAAAATCCTTCTCTTCGGCGCCGCGGGCCAGATCGGCATCTTTCTCACGCTGCTCCTCGCGCTCGGGCTCGGCTTCACCGAGATGGAAGCGGTGAGCATCGCGATCATCGGCGCCTGCGACGGGCCCACCGCGATCTACGTGACCTCGCAGTACGCGCCGCATCTGCTCGGCGCGGTATCGGTCGCCGCCTATTCGTACATGGCGCTCGTTCCGATCATCCAGCCGCCGATCATGAGAGCGCTCACCACGCAGAAGGAGCGCGTGGTGCGCATGGGCACGCTGAAAAAGAGCGTCTCTCCCACGACGAAGCTTCTCTTTCCCATCGTCGTGACCCTCGTGACGGGGCTGATCGCGCCCAAGGGGCTGCCCCTCATGGGCGCGATCATGCTGGGCAATTTCATGCGCGAATGCGGCGTGGTCGCGCGGCTGACCAAGGCCTCGGAGAACGAGATCGCCAACGTCGTCACCCTGTTCCTCGGCCTTGCCATCGGCGGCACGATGGAGGGCAAGGCGTTTCTCACGCCGCAGACGCTCGCCATCTTTGGGCTCGGCTTCCTTGCGATCTGCCTCGATACCGTGGCCGGAGTGCTGTTCGGCAAGCTGGTGTGCTGGGCGAGCGGCGGCAAGGTCAACCCGCTGATCGGCGCCGCAGGCATCTCGGCCTACCCGATGGCCGCGCGGGTGGTGCAGCAGCAGGGGCAGCGCTACGACAAGAGGAACTACCTCCTCATGCACGCCGCGGGCGCGAACACCGGTGGGCAGATCGGCTCGGTGATGGCCGCCGCGGTGATGCTCTCGGTGATGAAGGGCCTGGGGATGTTCTGACGCGCTAGCCCCTGATCAGCCGCGGCAGCGGAAACCTCGGTGACGCGTCGGTGAGTCTGGCGCTCCTTCATCCTTTAATGATCCGCGGCAGCATCATCAGGTGCCGCGGGCAGATCGAGCGCGGGTTCTGGTAGACGCAGCCGGCGAACGCCTTCAGGTAACCGCGCAGCCCCTTCAACGCGACCACCTCGTCGACGAAGCCGTGGCGCGCGCAGTACGCGGGACGCGAGGTGTCGTGGTATTTCTTCGCCATCTCGTTCATTTTCTCCGCGATCGGCTCGAGCGGCCGGTCAGAGTCTTTCTCCTTGACCGCGCGCCGCGCATACGTAGCCACTGCCGCGGTCTCGCCGTGCATGACGTAGATCTCGGTCGCGGCGGTGCCGAGGGTGAACGCGTTGTGGCGGTTGGCCGTCGGCCCACCCATGATGTAGTGCGCCGCCGCCGTGCCTTTGCGCAGCACGACGAGCATCATCGGCACCTCGGTCTGCTGGATGGAGTAGATGAGCGACTGGCCAAGGCCGAGAAGCTCCGCCTTTTCGGCGAGGTCACCGACGTCGATGCCGCTCGTGTCCTGGAACCAGACCACCGGCACGCGGTCGCGCCCGCAATGGGTGACGAACTCATTCAGCTTGATGAGACCCTGCCGGTAGAGCTTGCCGCCGATCCCCGGATAGGCTGCGTATTCGGGGTAGCCCTTGGGCAGCAGCCCCTGGCGGTTGCCGATCGCGCCGAGCAGCATGCCGTCCACCTTGACGAGCCCGGTGTAGACCTCGGGGCCGTAATCGGACCGGTATTCCATGTGCTCGCTGGCGTCGACCAGGCGCGCGAGCAGGTCGTCGAACGAGTACACCTCCTTCTGGTTGAACGGCAGGATGTGGTACAGGTCCGCGGCCGCGAGCCGCGGCTCGGCCGGCTCCGCGACGCGAAAGAACATCGGCTCGTAGGCGGGGATCGCCCGCATGTATTCCTTGATGCCGTCGAGAACGCCCTTCTCCTCGTCGTAGACGCGGGCGAAGAATCCGGTTTCGCCGTAATGCGTCTCGACGCGGCCCGGCGGCCGCTCCCTGAAGTCGCGTGTCTTCGCGATCAGCTCTTCCAGCATGCCGACGTCGAAGCCGCCGCGCGGCGCCATGCCGGAGACGATGCCGACGCCGCCCACCGCGATGTTCGCGTCCTTGTGCGCGATCAGGATCGTCGGGCTGATGCCCTGATAGCCGCCGCCCGCCGGATTAGTGCCGTAGATGCCGGCGAGCACCGGGATTCCGGCCTGCTCGAGCTCGGCATGACGGAAGAAGCAGGTGCCGGAGCCGCGCCGGTCGGCGTAGAACTTCTCCTGGTCGGGAAGCTTCACGCCGCTGCAGTTCACCAGCCAGACGAGCGGAATATGGAGCCGGTGCGCGAGGTCCGTCACCCGCAGCACGTTCTCGGCCTGCCCGGGGAGCCAGGCGCCGGCGAGCACCTTGTTGTCGAAGCCGATGATCACCGCCCAGCGCCCGCCGATGCGGCCCAGGCCGTCGACCACGTTGGTGGTCCCCTCCTCGTTATCCATCGGGTTGTAGAGGCTGTGCAGCGGCTGCCAGCTTCCTGGGTCGACGAGGTACTCGAGGCGCTGCCAGACGGTCAGCGCGCCGCGCTTGTTGATCTCGGCCGCAGGCAGCCCGACCTCGCGCCGCGCCTTTGCCGCCGCGGCGATCTCGGCTTCCACCGCCTCGAGCTTTGCGCGGCTC
>DATADT010000092.1:0-13459 GCA_036258355.1 Burkholderiales bacterium | reverse complement strand
TCGCCCACGCCGAGCTCGGGCCGCGGCTGCAGGCCGTCGACCTCCTGCACCGGCATGCCGAGCCGAACGCCCATCGCACCCGCTCCCGCGGCGAGCAGAACGCCGGCGTCCGGGTCGGGCCAGGCGCGCGCCTGGGTGCGCCAGCAGTACACCGTATTCTCGAAGTCGCCGACCAGCGCGAAGGCCACGGCCGTAACCCGCACGGCCGGCCATTCGAGGACGTGGAACGCCTGGCCGGCGAAGGTGCCGAACGCGCCCATAGGGCGCCAGCGCACGGCGAGGTAGGCAGCAAGGCGATACAGGATCGCGCCGCTCGGGCCGGGCAGGAGCAGGTACCAGAGCAGCACCCCGAACACGTGTCGGTGGGCGGCGACGAGCGCTTCCTCGATCGAGAGGCGCACTACCTCCTCCCGCGTTCGCACGACGCCCGAGGCGCCGCGCCATTCCTCGAGGAGCGCGCGGGCGCGGTCGACGTCGCCCGCCTTGATGGCCACCTGGATGTCGGTGAAGTAGTGGCTGACCTGCCTGAACCCGAGCGTAAGGTAGAGCACCCCGATATCGAGCAGAAGCGCGAACGGCCAGCCTGCCGCGGAGGACAGCGCGTGCAGCATGATGGCGAGCGCGATCGGGGGCACGATGCCGACCAGCCATGCCGTGACGCCATGCTGGCGCTCGCCGCCATTGAAGGAGCGCTCGAGCCAGCCGGCCCACGTGGCGAGCGCGGTCTGGACGCCCGGCCTCTCGCCGAGCGGCCGCCACTGCTCAACGACCAGTGCAGCAATGATGGCAAGGACGCTCATTCGAGCATTCTATGCAGGTTGACGAGCATCCCGGCTGTGGCGCCCCAGATGACATGGCCGTGGTACTCGTATACGTAGAAACCGAGCGTCTTTCCCTGGAACTCGCGAGTGCGCCGCTCGCGATTGCGCTCATCGAGCAGGAAGGCAAGCGGCACCTCGAACACCGCCGCCACCTCTCGCGGATCGGGCTCGAGCTCGAGCGGCGGCGTGACAAGGCCGATCACCGGCGCGACACGGAAGCCCGTGCGCGTGTGGTAGTCGGGCAAGCGCCCGAGGATCTCCACGCCCTCGGCGGCAAGACCGATTTCCTCCTTCGCCTCGCGCAGCGCGGCGAACTCGACGCTCGCGTCGCCGGGCTCGACGCGCCCGCCCGGGAAGCTGACTTGCCCGGAGTGGCTCTTCAGATGCTGCGTGCGTTGGGTGAAAAGGACGGTCAGCTCGCCCGGATGGGCAATCATCGGGATGAGGACCGCCGCGGCTGTCGTTCTCTCCCGACCCGCGCCATCGTCGCCGTAGACCGAAAACTGCGGCGGGCGGCGGCGGGCGAGGCGCCGGCGCAGCTCGTCGAGTTCAAGCCGCATGCCCGGTGAATCCGGAATAGACTCCCGTACGTACGTGTTTCACATCCACCAAGGAGGCAACATGCGTCTCAAAATCACCGCGCTCTTCGCAGCCCTAGTCCTCGCTTGCTCACCCGTCTTGGCCAACAACTGCCCGAACGAAATGAAGGCGATAGACGCCGCGCTGCCGAAGGCCAAGCTGGACGACAAGCAGACGGCGGAAGTGAAGAAGCTGCGCGCCGAAGGCGAGCAGCTTCACAAGGCCGGCAAGCACGCCGAATCCATGGCGGCGCTCGGCAAGGCCAAGAAGATTCTCGGTATCTAGGGCACCAGGACGACCGAGCCGGTCGTCTTGCGGCCCTCGAGGTCGCGGTGCGCCTGCGCCGCGTCGGCGAGCTTGTAGCGCTTCGTGGTCTCGATCTTCACCTTGCCCGACTTGACCACGCTGAAGAGCGAGCTCGCCGTCTCCTCGAGCTCCGGTCGCGAAGCGATGTAGGTCGCGAGCGTCGGCCGGGTGACGTAAAGCGAGCCCTTCGCCGAGAGGATCGCGAGGTTCACCGGCGGCACCGGCCCTGAGGCGTTGCCGAACGACACCATCAGGCCGCGCGGCCGCAGGCAGTCGAGCGAGCCCTCCCAGGTCGTCTTGCCGACCGAGTCGTACACCACCGGCACGCCCTTGCCGCCGGTGAGCGCCTTCACCTTCTCGACGAAATTCTCCTTGCTGTAGTTGATCACGTGCTGCCAGCCGTGCGCCCTGGCGAGCGCCGCCTTTTCTTCGGAGCCGACCGTGCCGATGCTGACCGCGCCGGTCGCCTTCAGCCACTGGCCGGCGATCAGGCCGACGCCGCCCGCGGCGGCGTGCCAGAGCACCATGTCGCCCGGCTTGACCGCGTAGGTGCGGTGAATGAGGTACTGCACCGTCATGCCCTTCAGCGTCATCGACGCGGCGGTTTCCTCACTCACGCCTTCAGGGAGCTTCACCAGCCGGTCGGCAGGCACCAGGCGCACGTCGCAGTACGAGCCCGGCAAGCCGGTGTACGTTACGCGGTCGCCCGGCTTGACCGTCGTCACCCCCGGACCCACCGCCTCGACCACGCCCGCGCCCTCGTTCCCTGCGGTGGCCGGCACCTGCATCGGATAGAGCCCGGAGCGTTGGTAGGTATCTACGAAATTCACGCCGATCGCCTTGTGGCGCACGCGCGCCTGGCCGGGTCCAGGATCGCCGACCGGGACCTCGTCGAGTTGCAGCACCTCGGGACCCCCCTGCTTGTGATACCGAACCGCCTTCGCCATTTCTCTCTCCTCAGTGGAATACCATCAACACGCCGGTGTAGCCGTACAACCGGTCGCGCGAAATTTCGCCGTTGCAGAAGAATCCTACCAGCGGCACCTCGCCCAGCGCTCGCAGTATGAGGCCAAGCTCGGCGCCGCGACTGCCGAACATGTGCTCGCCGCGGGCCAGACAGGAAAAGTAGAGTGCTCCCCGCGGTTGCGGCACGGCCGATTTCAATTCGCCCACGATGCGCGTGAGATCGACCCGGGCCGCTGCCTCATCCCTCCTGCAGAAGAGCAGCTCGGCGCCGGGCTCCACCAGGTCGCCGATGGCGATGAGCTTGTTCCGCGGGTCGATGCCCACGAGATTGCGCGCGGTGTAGTCGCCGGTGTCGGAGCCCGGGACCGGGATGCCGACGAGGACGTTCCTTTCCGTCCCGATCACTTCCCTCAGCACGTCGAGCGCCGGCCGGCCGTCCAGCGAGCCGATGACGTTCTGCGCGCACTCCGTGACGCGAAAGCGGCCCGGAAAGGGCACACAGCCCTGGGTGAGGCGCGTCGCCACGGCCACTTCGGGTTCGAGCGCCGCGCCGGAGAGCCCGCCAGAGAGAACCGCATTGGCGATCTGGACCGTGCGCGAGCGCGAGCTCGACAAGCCGCCGACGATGAATCCGCTTGCAACCTTGGCCGACATGTCGGCGACCAGGCCCGCAACGTCCGGGGCGGCCGGGTCGGCATGGACCACCGCGAAAGCAGGGCCGCCTTTCACGGGGTTTCTTCCCGAGAAAACACGGAATCCCTCAAGGTCGGCGACCATGGCTGCGATGGCGGGCTCGTCCTGGTACTCGGCGCCGGTGGCCAGCACGCCGACGCCGACGCTGCCGACCCAGTCTTCGACCCCCGTTTGGCTGCGCAGCGCCTGCAGGATGTCGTGCGCGCTGTCGAGCAGCGCGTCGGTGAAATAGACGAAGCCCAGGCCACGGCCGGGACGGCCGAGGCGCTCAGCGCACGCGTTCACACACTCGCGCCAGGTCGGCCCGGTGGCATGGGCGTAGGCGAAAGCGCTCATGGGTCGGAATCGGGCTTGGGTTCTGCCCTCGGCTGCGAGGCGTCCTTCATGGCCTGCAGCGCAGCGCGCTGCAGCTCGAGGCCCTGAATCGAGAACTTCAGCATGTTGAGATTCATGGTGAGCCAGGCTTCGATCGCGCGCAGCTCGGCGATGCGCTTCTCCACTTCCTGCGGATCGAAAGTGGGCACGGCCATTCCCGGGATTGGCACGCCAAGCGGCCCCCACAGACGGCGGAACATCTCGAAAGGGTCCTGCGGCGGGGTGTCTTCAGGCATGGGCGCGGCTCTCTTCCAGTCCGAAAAAATCGCGCACCTCGGCTTCGCGGGCGACGGTGTCGCGGTAGCCGAGATCGATGAGCGCGCGGCAGAACGGCTCCTCGAACAGCAGGTAGCTCGCGAGGTTCGAGCCGGCGCGGTTCAGCGCCCCGGTGGGCCGCAGCACGAAGCGCACGGTGCGGGGCAGCTCGTGGATGAAGCGCGAAGCGATGCGCTCGAGCGGCTGCGATGGGGTGACGAAGAGCACCTTCACCGCGCGCAGCGGGATGTTGGACTCGGCGAGGCGCTCGGGCGGGATGAGCTTCACCGTGCGGTTGATGCGCTCCAGGCGCTCGATGTCCACCATCAGCGTGTCCAGGAAGATGCTGTTCAGCGCGTGGCCCGCGACCTGCGCGAGCGAGGGATAGGTGTTCGACCGCGCGCGTGCGTCGTCGGTCATCTGGCGGCCGGTGCCCACGATCAGCACGCGGTCGGCGCCGAGGTGCAGCGCAGGGCTCACCGGAGCGATCTGGCGCATCGAGCCGTCGCCGAAATACTCGCGGTGTACCTTCACGGCGGGGAAGATAAACGGCAGCGCGGCCGACGCGAGCAGGTAGTCGAGCTTGATGCCGACCGCGGCGCCGATGCGCTGGTTGCGCTCCCAGCCCTGCAGCCCGCTTCCGCCCTGGAAGAACGAGACGCTCTGCCCCGAGGTGTAGCCCGAAGCGGTGACGCACACCGCATACAGCGCGCCGGACTCGATGTTGACCTGGATGCGGTCGAAGTCCAGGTTCTTTTCCAGCATCGCGCGCAGCGGCGCGTTGTCGAGCAGCGAGATCGGGTTATGGCGCGAGAGCAGCATCATCGTCGCCAGCCAGCGCGCCCCGGCGCGCATGATGTTCCAGGCGTCGGTGTGGTAAATATGCTCGCAACGCATGTGCTCCCAGACCTCGAGCAGGTTGGCGACGCCGCGGGAGAAGTCGTCGGCGAACACCGCGAGCGTCGCGACGTTGATTGCCCCGGCCGAGGTGCCGCACAGGATCGGGAACGGGTTCTTGGTCGGGCTCCCGAGGATGTCGCGCACCGCTTTCACGACGCCGACCTGATAGGCCGCGCGCGCGCCCCCGCCGGTAAGCACCAGGCCGGCGCGCGCGCGCACTCGCTCGGCGGGAAACGGAGCGACATTGGCGGCGCTGTCCAGGCGGCGGACCCGCTAGAAGAGATTCTGCTCCTGGCCGCGCGGCGCGTTGACGTCCGCCACCACCAGGGCCGTCATGTTCACGATGCGGCGCACGGTCGCCGACGGCGTCAGGATGTGCACCGGCCGCGCAGTCCCGAGGAGCATCGGGCCAACCGTGACCCCGCCGCCAGCGGCGGCCTTGAGGAGGTTGAAGGCGATGTTGGCTGCGTCCAGGGTCGGCATCACCAGCAGGTTCGCTTCGCCTCGCAGCCGCGTGCGCGGAAATACGCGCAGTCGGATCTCCTCGGACAGCGCCGCGTCGCCGTGCATCTCGCCGTCGGTCTCGAGATCCGGGGCGAGGCCGCGGATGAGCTCGAGCGCGCGCTGCATCTTGCGCGACGAGGCAATCTGCGCCGAGCCGAAATTCGACGCGGACAGCAGCGCCACCTTCGGCGTGATCCCGAACCGCCTCACCTCCTCCGCCGCGAGCAGCGTCATCTGGGCGATGTGCTCGGCGTCGGGGTCCTCCGCGACATAGGTGTCGCAGATGAACACGTTCCCCGCCGGCAGCATGAGCGCGTTCATCGCCGCGTAGTGGCGCACGCCGGGGCGCAGCCCGATCACCTGGTCGACATAGCGCAGGTGCTCGGCGTGCATGCCGAACGTGCCGCACAGCATGCCGTCGGCCTCGCCCTTGTGCATCAGCATCGCGCCGATCAGCGTGCTGTGGCGCCGCATCTCGACGCGCGCATAGCCGGGCGTGACGCCCCGTCGCTCGGTCAGCTGCTGATAGGTAGTCCAGTACTCGCGGTAGCGCGGATCGGACTCCGGGTTGACGAGCTCGAATTCCTTGCCCGGGCGCACGCGCAGTCCGAGCCGCTCGAGGCGCTGCTCGATCACCTGCGGGCGGCCGATCAGGGTCGGCCGCGCGAGCCCCTCGTCGACCACGATCTGCGCCGCGCGCAGCACGCGCTCGTCCTCACCTTCGGCGTACACCACCCGGCGCGGCTGCTTCTTCGCCGCCGTGAAAAGCGGCTGCATGATGACACCCGAATGGTAGACGAAGCGGCTGAGCGACTCGCGGTACGCCTCGAGGTTCTCGAGCGGGCGCGTTGCGACGCCCGATTCCATCGCCGCCTGCGCCACCGCCGAGGCAACGCGCGCGATGAGGCGCGGGTCGAACGGCTTGGGGATGAAGTATTCGGGCCCGAAGCTGATGGTGTCTATGCCGTAGGCGAGCGCGACCTGCTCGGAGGTTTCCGCTTGGGCGAGCTCGGCGATCGCCTTCACCGCGGCCAGTTCCATTTCGGTGTTGATGATCGTGGCCCCGACGTCGAGCGCGCCGCGGAAGATGAACGGGAAGCACAGAACATTGTTCACCTGGTTGGGGAAATCCGAGCGCCCGGTGGCGATGACGCAGTCGGGCCTCGCCTCTTTCGCGGCCAGCGGGTCGATTTCGGGGTTCGGGTTGGCGAGCGCGAGGATCAGCGGCCGCTCGGCCATCTTCTTCACCATGGCCGGCTTGAGCACGCCGCCGGCCGAGAGGCCCAGGAACACGTCGGCGCCGGCGATCACCTCGTCGAGCGTGCGGGCGCGCGTCTCCTTGGCGAAGCGTTCCTTATCGGGGTCCATTTCCTCGCGCCGCCCCTTGTACACCACGCCCTTGATGTCGGTGACGATGATGTTCGCGAGCGGCAGGCCCATGCGCACCAGGAGATCGAGGCAGGCGAGCGCGGCCGCCCCGGCTCCCGAGGCCACAAGCTTCACGCTTTGGATGTCTTTCTTGACGACCTGCAAACCATTCACGATCGCGGCCGCCACGGTAATGGCGGTGCCGTGCTGGTCGTCGTGGAACACCGGGATCTTCATGCGCTTGCGCAGTGCGCGCTCGACGACGAAGCACTCGGGCGCCTTGATGTCCTCGAGGTTGATCGCGCCGAAAGTCGGCTCGAGCGCGGCGATGATGTCGACCAGCTTCTGCGGGTCGCGCTCGTCGACCTCGATGTCGAAGCAGTCGATGCCGGCGAACTTCTTGAACAGGACCGACTTGCCTTCCATCACCGGCTTGGCGGCAAGCGGGCCGATGGCGCCCAGGCCGAGCACCGCGGTGCCGTTGGTCACCACGGCGATCAGATTGGCGCGCGCGGTGTAGTGCACCGCCTGCGCTGGGTCGCGCTCTATCTCCTCGCACGCCGCCGCGACGCCCGGCGAGTACGCAAGTGCCAGATCGCGCTGGTTGGTGAGCTGCTTGGTCGGCGCCACCGAGACCTTGCCCGGCGGGTGGCGCCGGTGGTACTCGAGTGCATTGCGCCTGAGCTGCTCGTCCACGCGGCGATTCTATAGCAAGGCGAGCGCCCCGGCCCCCGCGCCGCCGAGGGTCGAGGCGACGAGCGCAGCGACGATGGCGATCGCGACGAACTGCGCCGCCTCGTGGGAAGGCACGCGCAGCACCTGCTGGACCCCGAGATAGTAAAGATAGAAGACGTACGGCAGAGCGAGCACGCATACGATCACCAGCACCGGCGTAAACAGGAGCACGGAGGCGAGCAGGACCGGCGTTGCGCCATACGCCGCGACCTGGATGCAGCGCCCCAGGGTGGCGTCCCGGGAATCGAACCGCGCGAGCAGCCAGAAAGCCGCCGCGATAGCGAAGATCGTCAGCACGCCGGCCAGGTAGGTGGCGGCCACCGCGTGCTCGGGCAGCGGCAAGTCGGAGTTGCGCGCCATCGCGAAGGAAGCAAGCGCGGGCAGCAGCGGCAATGCAAGGCCGTGGATCAGCGCGCCGTGCGAGCGCTCGGCCGCAATGCGCGCCCACTCGTCTCTGGGCGCGAGCACGATTCGTATAATTCGCGGCATCGAATCCATTCTAACGGCGCGCCGCGCCGCCGAAATCGAGCCCTTCGAGGTGATGGACGTGCTCTCGCGCGCGCAGGCGCTCGAGCGCGCCGGCCGCCGCGTGGTGCACATGGAGATCGGCGAGCCCGATTTCACCGCGCCGGCGCCGGTGGTCGAGGCCGGCATCCGTGCAATGCGCGACGGGCGCACCGCCTACACCGCGACGCTCGGCATCGGTTCGCTAAGAGAGGCGATCTCGGGACATTACGCCGCGCGCTTCGGCGCTCGGATTCCGCCCGAAAGAATCGCGATCACCGCCGGCGCGTCAGGCGCGCTGCTCACCGTGGCCGCGCTCTACGTCGATGCCGGCGACGAGATCCTGGTGCCCGATCCCGGCTATCCCGGCTATCGCCATTTCGTGCGCGCGTTCGAGGGCGTGGCGAAGATCCTGCCGGTGTCGGCGCAGACCGATTTCCAGCCCACGCTCGACATGGTGCGCGCCGCCTGGGGTGCACGCACCAAAGGGCTCATCCTCGGCTCCCCCTCGAACCCGACCGGTACGTTGATCAGTCGTCCCGAGCTGGAACGCATTGCGCAATTCATTGCGCAGCGCGGCGGGGTGCTGCTCGTGGACGAGATCTACCAGGGGCTGGTGTACGGCATCGAGCCCTGGACCGCGTTCGGCCTGCCCGGCGAGGTGGTGCTGATCAACAGCTTCTCGAAGTACTTCTGCATGACCGGCTGGCGCCTCGGATGGGTGGTGCTGCCCGCGGCTGCGCTGCGCGGCTTCGAGAAGCTCGCGCAGCATCTCTTCATCAGCGCGCCGGCGGCCGCGCAGCATGCTGCCGTTTCAGCCTTTTCTTCTGAAAGCCTTTCGATTCTGGAAGAGCGGAGAAACGAGTTCGCTCGCAGGCGCGATTTTCTGGTGCCGCAGCTGAGGAAGGCGGGGCTCGCGATCCCGGCCGAGCCGCGCGGCGCGTTCTACGTGTACGCCGACTGCGGCGGTGATGCGCGGCGCTTTGCCCGGGACCTGCTCGAGAAGGAAGCGGTCGCCGCGACCCCGGGAGTGGATTTCGGCGCCAACGGCACCGACCGCTTCGTGCGCATCGCCTACACGCGAAGCATGGAGGACCTGGAGGAGGCGGCTAGGCGGATTGCCCGCTTTTGCGCGCCTTGACCCGCAGCGCCTCGAGGCGCGCCTTTTCGGCGAACACCTTGTTGGCGTACTGGGAGGTCGGCTCGTCGAAGGCGCCGTTATACATCTGCAGCGCGGCCTCGGTATCGCCACCCAGGCGGCGGTGATACTCGCGCAGGATCTGCGCGCCCACCAGGATGTTGACCTGAGGTTCCAGCAGCGCCTGCTCGCCGCCGTGCGGTTCGAGCTTCTCCGAGTGCCACTTCGGGATTACCTGCATCAGCCCGCGCGCGCCCATGACGCTTTCGGCGATCGGGTTGTAGCGCGACTCGATCGCCATGACGGCGAGGATCAGCAGCGGGTCGAGGGAAAACTGGGCGCCGGCTCGGTAGGCCAGAGCGACGAACTCCCCCGCCGCGTCTTCCGCTACGCGATAACGCTTGGCGATGAACTCCGCCACCGCCTGCTGCTCCCGGCTAAGGACCACCTCGGTGACGCTCGCCTGGATCGGACCCTCGGTCCGACTGGGCGCCTCGATCAGCTGGTCAATCACGACGGAAGGCAGGATTTTTTCCACAGGCGCGCGGTGCTGGGAAACCAGAAACGCGAGGACTGCCGCCGCCCCAACCAGGGCAAACAGTTCCTTCAGAGCGTTCAGCGCGGATGAAACGTACTGCGTCATGCTTCTTGCGTTCATCTCGACCTCCTGCCTTGCGGTCGTGCAGTGTGCCCGTCCCCGGTCTATGCCGGAAGCCTTGTTGGTGCTATGCAGCGAACAGCGATGTTAGGCCATTTTCACCTTAATAGTCAAACACTTGTGGTCATTCCGGGCCAGCTGAAAAAGCCTAGTCCAAACGGGGGCTTCCACAACATTTTTCATGTTGGTTGGGGGAAAACCGCCCGGTAAGATCGCTATCCTGACCCCCGGCACCCCAAGGGATGGGGCACCTGGGAAGCCTCGCGGACCGGCCTAAGTCTCCGTTCTTGGGCCGAATGACCAAGCCGGTCCGCTAGAGCTTCGGGGCCGGCGGAGGCTTGCGCCTCCGCTCCGCCCCCCCGCGGCCTCTCCCGGTTACGGCCGGGAGCCGGTGGGGAACGGCCACGCGGCCGCTGGATTCAGCGCGGTTCTCGCGCCGGGGGTCGCAGCGGTCGACGGCGCTGCTGGAGCCGCCGTTTCCGCGAAGCTGGCCGGTGAGGCAGCTTCTATCGCCTTTTTCTTCTTGCCCGCCTTTTTCTTCTTATTGGCGGATTTCTTTTTCCCTGCCGCCTTTTTCTTACCCGCTAGTCTCAACGACTTCTTTTTCTTTTTTGATGCTTTCTTTTTCTTCTTTTTCTTGCCGCCTTTTTTCGCTTTCTTCTTTGCCATTCTCGATCTCCTTGAAGGTTGTTGAACAAACGAACCCGGGCGCAAGCCCGGGCTATCCAACCGCCGGCGGCTCGTCGCCGCCAGCGCGCTGAATCTGATTCGCCTTGACGTCATGATAAAGAATATCGGCGTCGAGGCGAATGCCTCCCTCCCATGTCACCGTCGCCGTCTCCGGGTCGACGCTCACCTTCTCGAACTCGCGCACGTCGCGCCACAGCTGGAAGGCGCCGATCTCGAGCAGGTTGCCGAGAAAAACCCGGCCTTCCAGGCCGTCCTCGAAGCGCAGCCACAGCTTGTAGTCTTCTTCCGCCTTGCAGGCAGTGATCCGCATGGTGTCCAGCTCCTCAAGCATGTTGCTCCCCCTCTACCCTCGAATGGTTAATCCCAGCTGAGCGCCCCTCCGGTCTGATACTCGATCACCCGGGTCTCGAAGAAATTGCGCTCCTTCTTCAGGTCGATCATCTCGCTCATCCACGGGAACGGGTTGGCGGCCCCCGGGTACAGCGCGTCCAGGCCGATCTGCTGGCAGCGCCGGTTGGCGATGAAGCGCAGGTACTCCTTGAACATGGGCGCATTCAGCCCCAGCACGCCGCGCGGCATGGTGTCCTCGGCGTAGCGGTATTCGAGCTCGACCGCGCGGCGGAACAGGTCCTGCAGCTCGTCGCGGAACGCCGTGCTCCACAGGTGCGGGTTCTCGAGCTTGATCTGGTTGACCAGATCGATGCCGAAATTGCAGTGCATCGACTCGTCGCGCAGGATGTACATGTACTGCTCGGCAGCCCCGGTCATCTTGTTCTGCCGCCCTAGCGCGAGGATCTGGGCGAAGCCGACGTAGAAAAACAGCCCCTCCATCAGGCAGGAGAACACGATCAGGCTCTTCAGGAGCTTCTGGTCGTTCTCCGGCGTGCCGGTGGTGAAAGCCGGGGCGGTGAGGGTGTCGATGAAGGGGATCAGAAACTCGTCCTTCTCCCGGATCGACGGGATCTCGTGGTAGGCGTTGAAGATCTCGGCCTCGTCGAGATCGAGGCTCTCGACGATGTACTGATAGGCATGAGTATGGATCGCCTCCTCGAACGCCTGGCGCAGCAGGTACTGCCGGCACTCGGGCGCGGTGATGTGCCGGTACGTGCCGAGCACGATGTTGTTCGCGGCGAGCGAGTCCGCGGTCACGAAGAAGCCGAGGTTGCGGTTCACGATCCTGCGCTCGTCGTCGGTCAGGCCGGCCGGGTCCTTCCACAGGCCGATGTCCCGGCTCATGTTGATCTCCTGCGGCATCCAGTGGTTGGCGCAGGCGGCGAGGTACTTCTCCCAGGCCCACTTGTACTTGAAGGGTACCAGCTGGTTGACGTCGGCCCTGGAGTTGATGACGCGCTTGTCCTCTACCGTGACCCGGCGAAACGCCTCGCTCGTCAGGGGGGCGCGGGCGGCATCCTTACCCGGGGCGAGAACCGCGCTCGCCGGGGGGAAAACGTTTTCTTCGAAAGTAAGCATGGCAGTTCTAGTTGTACTTATGGGTGCGCAGCGCCGGCGGCCTAGGGTCCGTCAAGTCGTACTTGGCAAAGCGGATCGTCATGCGAGCGGCTTGAACGCCGGGCGGTACTCGCGCGAGAGCTCCCGCACCGCAGCGCCGCGCTCGGCAGAAGTGGACAGCGGCATCTCGTGCGTGGCGACGTAGAGGTTCCATTGCGTGCCGACGATCGAGAGCCATTCGCGATATTTCGGGTGCTGTCTGAGAAGGTCCTTTGACGAAAGATCCTCGGCCTCGCCGAATTCCAGCGCGCGGAAAGTGAGCAGCCGCCAGCCGGGCGCCATCACGGCGTAGATCCCGGCATCCCGCGGCGGCAACCAGAGCGGCGCCATGAACGGCCCGGTGAAGCTGCGCGCCGCCAGCGTGATCACGTGCCCGCCCCGAGAATCATTGACACGCCTCGCAGTCCGGCTTGTCGAGCGCGCACATCTTCGGCGCGTCGGCGTTTTCGGCCGGAACGGCGTTCAGCTGTCCCGTCTTTACCGTGGACTTCTCCGCGTGCGTGGCGCCGAGCGCCCGCAGATAGTACGTGGTCTTCAGGCCGCGGATCCAGGCGAGCTTGTAGGTCTCGTCGAGCTTCTTGCCCGACGCGCCCGCCATGTAAATGTTGAGCGACTGCGACTGGTCGATCCACTTCTGGCGCCGCGCCGCGCATTCGACGAGCCATTTCGGCTCGATCTCGAACGCGGTGGCGTAGAGCCGGCGCAGCTCCGCCGGCACGCGGTCGATGCGCGCCAGGTTGCCGTCGAAGTACTTGAGATCGGCGATCATCACCTCGTCCCACAGCCCGGCGCGCTTGAGGTCGGCGACCACGTACTCGTTGACCACCGTGAACTCGCCCGAGAGGTTGGACTTCACGAACAGGTTCTGGTAGGTGGGCTCGATCGAGGCCGATACGCCCACGATGTTCGCGATCGTGGCAGTGGGCGCGATCGCGAGGCAGTTGGAGTTGCGCATGCCGTGCTGCTTGATACGCGCGCGCAGCGGCTCCCAGTCGAGGCGGGCGGAGCGCTCGAGCTCGACGTAGCCGCCGCGCTCGGCCGACAGGATGTCGAGCGTGTCCTGCGGCAGGATACCGCGGTCCCAGAGCGAGCCCTGGAACGACGCGTAGCGGCCGCGCTCCTCGGCGAGCTCGGTCGACGCCCAGTACGCCGCGTACGCCACCATCTCCATCGAGCGGTCGGCGAACTCGACCGCCTGCGGCGAGCCATAGGGCAGGCGCAGACGGTGCAGGCAGTCCTGGAACCCCATGATGCCCAGGCCCACCGGACGGTGACGCAGGTTGCTGTTTCTCGCCTTGTCGACAGCGTAGTAATTGATGTCGATGACGTTGTCCAGCATCCGCATCGCCGTGGAAATTGTTTTTCTTATTTTTGAGAAATCCAGCTCGACGCCGGAAGGACCCCCGACGAGGTGCGCGACCAAGTTGATCGACCCCAGGTTGCACACCGCGATCTCGT
>DATADT010000091.1:0-3874 GCA_036258355.1 Burkholderiales bacterium | reverse complement strand
GAGGCGCTCCAGCAGGCGCTCGTTTCGTCGCAAAGCGCGCTCGACTCGAACAAGCTCGGCTACGAGGTGGGGGTGCGCATCAACATCGACGTGCTGAACGCGCAGCAGCAGCTCTTCCTCACGCGGCGCGACCTCCTGGTCCAGCGCTACAACCTGATCACCAACAATCTGCGCCTCAAGGCCGCCGCCGGCACGTTGCGCGACGAGGACCTGGAACAGGTCAACCGCGCGCTCGCGCCTTAAAAGAGGCGCAACGCACGGAACGGGTAACGCACCAGGACGCGTTGCACAGCATCCTCGTCGTCCGGCGCGACAACATCGGCGACCTGGTATGCACGACGCCCCTTTTTAGCGCGCTGCGGCGGCGCTACCCGCAGGCCTGGATCGGCGCACTGGTCAACAGCTACAACGCGCCGGTGCTCGACCGCAACCCGGATCTCGACGGCGTCGTCGTCTACACGAAGCTCAAGCACCTTGAGCCGGGCGATTCCAGGCTCGGCACGCTCGCGCGGCGCCTGGCCGAGCTCTGGGCGCTGCGCCGCCGACGGCTCGATTGCGTGGTGCTCGCGACTCCGCTCGTCGTGCCGCGCAGCGTGGCGCTCGCGCGCGCGCTCGCGCCCCGGCGCATTGTCGCTTTCTCGGAAGAGCACGTGCGCCGTATGGCGGGCCTTCACGAGGTAGAGCGCGTGTTCTCGCTCGCCGCAGAGCTCGGCGTCGAGGGCCCCATCCCGCCGCTCAAGGTCGTGCCGGACCCGAGCCTTACGGCGCGGGCACTCGACGCTTTCGGACGCTCCAAGGATAAGCTCAAGGTCGCGGTGCAGATCAGCACGCGCCGGCCGGCACAGCAGTGGCCGGCCGAGCGCTTCGTGGCGCTGCTCCAGCGCCTGCACGCTCTCGGCGCGGCTGCGATGCTGCTGTGGGCTCCCGGGCCGGCCAGCCATCCTCGCCATCCCGGCGACGACGAAAAAGCCGCGGCTATCACGGCCGCGCTTGCCGCCGCCACCCCGCCCGTCGCCTACCGCACCGAGCGGCTGGCGGAGCTCATCGGCGCGCTTGCCTGCTGCGACGCCGTGATTACGAGCGACGGCGGCGCCATGCACCTGGCGGCGGCGCTGCAAAAGCCGATCGTGTGCTTCTTCGGCGACGTTGCGCCCGAGCAGTGGCGCCCCTGGGGGGTGCCGCACTGCGTCCTGCGTGCGCCAAGCCGCAAGGTAGCGGACATCTCGGTGGACGAAACGCTCGCCGCACTGCGCGAGCTCCTCGCTATTTGATTAGTTCGCGCAGGACCTGGACATGCCTGCCGGTGGCGCCCCGGTGCGCTTCGCACAGAGCTCTCCCGGCACTTGCCATCGCGCTGCGCCGCGCCGGGTTGGAGAGCAGCTCGAGCGCTTGGTGAATCGCCGCTTTGGCGTCGCCCGCCTGAAGCGCCGCCCCCGACTCAAGCGCAAGCCGAGTCGCTTCCGCGAAGTTGAACATGCTCGGGCCGAGCACTATAGGCGCGCCCGCTGCCAGCGCCTCGATGAGGTTCTGGCCGCCGAGCGGCATGAAGCTGCCGCCGATTACCGCCACGTCGCACGCCGCGTAGTAGAAGGCCATCTCGCCCATGGTGTCGCCAAGGTAGACGCGGGCGTTCTCTCCAGGCATCTCGGTAACCGTACGCCGCGCGTCGGCCCATCGCGCTACCTGGTCGAAGCGGTGCGGATGGCGCGGCACGACGACGGCGAGAAGCGAGGCGGAGCCCGGTAATTCATCGAGCAGCATCTTTTCCTCTGCGTCCCGGGTGCTCGCTAGCAGCAGCACCTGGCGGCCGAGCTTCCTTTTCCACTCGCGTCCCGCGGCGAGCCGCGTTTCGTCCAGCGCCACGTCGAACTTGAGGTTTCCGGTGACGAGCACGCGCGGCGCCCCGAGCGCGCGCAGACGCCCGGCATCGGATTCGCTCTGCGCGCAGACCGCGGCGAGGCTGCGGATCCCCGGACCGGTCAGCGCTCGCCAGCGTCGATAGCCGCGCGCCGAGCGCTCGGACATGCGCGCGTTTGCGAGCACGACCGGAACGCCGTGGCCCGCGCATTCGGCAAGCAGGTTCGGCCAGAGCTCGGTCTCCATGAGCACGGCGAGCCGCGGCCGGAAGGTCTGGAAGAAGCCCTGCAGCGCCTCGGGATAGTCGTACGGCACGTAGGCCGCGATCACGCTCTGGCCGTAGACCTGCTTCAGCGTTTCGCGGCCTGCCGCGGTGGTGCAGGTCATCACAATGGCATGGCCGGGCAGCAGACGCTGCAGCTCCCGAACGAGCGGCGCGGCGGCGCGCGCTTCGCCCACCGACACCGCGTGCACCCATAGCGCCTTTTCCGGTTTTTCGACGGCATAGATGCCGAAGCGCTCCTGCACGTGCTCGCGGTAGCCAGGCTCGCGCCGCCCGCGCCACCACAGCCGCAGAAGAACGAGCGGCAGCGCGAGGCGCAGCACGATGGTGTAAAAGGATCTCACGCCAGGAGCCGCAGCACCTCGGCGACCGTTGGCGCTTGCCCGGACGCACCAGCGTTCCTGGCAAGCGGCGCGCCGTACAGCCCGGTGAGCGCTGGATCCGAGCCGCAATAGATTCCGACCGTCGGCACGCCGAGCGCTGCCGCGAGGTGCGTGAGGCCGGTGTCTAGGCCGACCACCCCGCGCGCGCCGACGAAAAGCCGCGCCAGCTCTTCGAGGTTTTTTCTGGGCAAGACCGTTCCGCCAATTGCCGCGGAAATGCGTTGCGCTCGCTCGCGTTCGGGCTCGCTGCCCCAGGGCAGCATCGTTGGCGCGCCGAGGTTGCGGCCAAGCTCGACCCAGCGCTCCTCGGCCCAGAGCTTGTCGGCGCGGCTCGTCATGGTGAGGAGCACCACGTAGCCGGACTTGTGGGTCTGCGGCACGCGCAGGCCGTAATCGGCAGCCTCGCTTACCTCGTATCCGAGCGCAGACGCGGTCAACAGCCTGTTCCTCTGTACCGCGTGCAGATTACGGGGCACGGGATGACGCACGTCGTAGAACGAGGGAGCGAGCCATTCGCGCGCGCTCGCGCGGTCGAGCCCATGCAGCGTGCCGGAAGCGGCCCTGCTGATGAGCACGCTCTTGAGGAGCGACTGCGTATCTATCACCGCGTCGTAGCGCTCAGCGCGCACCTGCCTGCGCCATGCGCCGATCTCCGACCACACCGAGGGCTTCCACAGTGCACCGCGCCAGCGCCGCAGCGCGACCGGAATCACGCGGCGCACCGCGCGGTGCATCGCCGCGATGCCGGCGAAGGGCTCCTCCACGATCCAGTCGATCGCCGCGCCCGGAGCCGCGCGCGCCGCATCGCTCACCGCAGGACAGTTATGCACTACATCGCCAAGGGACGAGGTCTTGACGAAGAGTATTGTTTTCATTGGATAGAATACGGCACGCCGATTTTAAGGGAACAGCTTGAGCAGCCGGGAACAGCCAACTTGAGCCGCCGCGCGCCGAGGGAGCCGCTCTCGGCCGTCCTCATCACCCGCAACGCCACGGCCGTGCTCGAGCCGTGCCTCGACAGCCTGGCGTTCGCCGACGAGGTGGTGATCGTCGATTCGTCCTCGACCGACAACACGGTCGAGCTCGCGAAGCGCAAAGGCGCGCGCGTGGTGCACAAGGAATGGCTCGGTTTCGGGCGCCAGAAGCAGTTCGCGGTCGAGCAGGCGAGCCACGACTGGGTGCTGTGCCTCGACGCCGACGAACGCGTGTCGCCCGAGCTTGCGCAGTCCATCGAGAGCGCGCTCGCCGCGCCGGTATCGCCGGTCTACCGGATGGCGCGGCGCAACCGCTTCCTCGGCCGCTGGCTCTCGCATGGCGAGGGCTACCCCGACTGGAGCCCGCGCCTTTTCAA
>DATADT010000090.1:0-4443 GCA_036258355.1 Burkholderiales bacterium | reverse complement strand
CTGCCACGAGGAGGGAACATGGACTTTCGCGCCGACCTGATCGCGCAGATGAAGAATCGGGCGCTGATCTACATGGAGACCTACGAGGTGCTCTCGGAGGAACTGGGCTCCGCCAGGGCGGAAGCGCTCCTCACAAAGGCGATCTACCGGCGCGGGCGGGCGGTGGGAGCGGCGTTCGCGAGATACGCACCAGCGGACCTCGCCGGGTTACGCGAGGCGTTCCTCGCCCACGTCCCCGGCGGGAGCGAGATCTTCCGGCCCGAGGTAGTGCGCGCCGACGCCGGACGGCTGGAAATCCAGCTGCACGGCTGCCCGCTCAAGGACGCCTGGCGCGAGGCAGGGCTGGCCGAGGACAAAGTGGCGACGCTCTGCCGGATTGCCGGCGCCGTCGACAAGGGGCTGTTCGAGGGGGCCGGCTTCGCCTTCGAGAACCGCACCTGGACCCCGGGCGCCCGGGGCTGCTGCTTCCTGAGTGTGAAACCAAAACCGGGCTGATACACTCGCCGGCGAGGAGGAGCTCACCATGATGAGACGCACGCTCGTCGCTGCGGCTTTTGTCGCCGCGGCGCTTCCGTTCGCCGCCCCCGCGCAGCAGAAGGAGCTCAAGGTCGGCGTCATCTATGACTACACTGGCGCGTTCGCCGCCGGCGGCTCGGAGGCCGCCGGCGTCGGCACCAAGATCGCCATCGACATGCTGAACGAGCGCGGCGGCGTCGAGGGCTACCGCATCAATGCCATCTACGCCGATGCGCAGTCGAAGACCGAAGTGGCGATCAACGAGGCGACGCGGCTCCTCGACCAGGAGAACGTGCACCTCATCATGGGCGTTTACTCGAGCGCGCACTGCGTGCCAATGGCGCAGCGCGTCGACGCGTCGAAGAAGTTCATGTGGGCGAACGTCTGCGTCGCCTCCAGCGTCTTCAAGGACAAGAAGCTCTCCTACGTGTTCCGCCCGCAGGTGCACTCCGACCAGTTCGGCGAGGCCTCGTGCAACTTCGTCGCCGAGAACGCGAAAGACAAGCTGAAGACCGACGTCAAGGACGTGCGCGTCGCCATCATCTACGAGGACGGCCCGTACGGCGCCGGCGTCGCGCAGGGCAACGAGGCAAAGTGCAAGCAGCTCGGCATGAACGTGGTCCTGAAGGAGGGCTACGCGGCCACGGCGCCCGACCTCTCCAGCCTCGTCACCAAGCTCAGGCGCGCCCGCGCCGACGTGCTCCTGCACACCGGCTACAACCCCGACATCACGCTGTTCCTGCGCCAGGCGCGCGAGCAGGGGCTGAAGTTCAAGGCGATCATCGGCCACGGCGCCGGCTACGGCCAGATCGGCAAGCTGATGGAGACCTTCGGCAAGGACGTGAATTACGTCTACAACGTCGACCCCGTGGCGGCGCAGCTCCTCGACGCCAAGTCGCTCAAGCCGGGCCTGGGCGACCTGACGCGCGAGATGGTGAAGCGCTACCAGGTGGTGAAGGGCCCGGCCGATGTGCCGCCGCACGCCTCGATGGGATTCAACCAGTCGTGGATCTTCTTCACCGACGTGCTGCCGCGCGCTATCAAGAAGCACGGCGGCGTCGATGCCGAGGCGCTTCGCAAGGCGGCGCTCGAGACCGACATCCCGCTTGGCGGCACCATCCAGGGCTACGGCGTGAAGTTCTTCCCGCCCGGACACGCGATGGCGGGCCAGAACGAGCGCTCGTCGCCGGTAGTGATGCAATACGTCGACGGCAAAACCTTCATCGCTTGGCCGAAGGCGCTGCGCACCATGGACCCCGTGCTACCGCTCCCGAAGGGACACCCCTACGGGAACTAAATGCTCGAGGTCAGCGGCCTCACCAAGCGCTTCGGGGGCTTTGCCGCAGTCTCGAACGTCAGCTTCCGGCTTGCCGAGGGTGAGATCCTCGGCCTGATCGGGCCGAACGGATCGGGCAAGAGCACCACCTTCAACGTCGTCGCCGGGCTGTACGCGCCCACGTCGGGCTCAGTGCGTTTCCGCGACGAGGAGATTGGCGCTCTGCCGCCGGCGGCGGTGTGCCACCGCGGCGTCGCCAGGACCTTCCAGATTCCGCGCCCGTTCCGCCGGCTGTCGCTACTCGAGAACGTGGCGCTCGCCGCCTTCTACGGCCGCGGCGAGCACCCGTCGCGCGAGAAGGCCTGGGAAATGGCGAAGGAGGCGCTCGCGCTCGTCAAGCTGCCCACGGACCCCAGCGCCCGCGTCGACGGCTTGGGCGCAGCGGGGCTGAAGAAGCTCGAGCTCGCGCGCGCGCTTGCCACGCAACCCAAAGTCCTCCTCGCCGATGAGTCCCTCGGCGGCCTCGACGAGCAGGAGATGGAGCAGGCGGCCGACATGCTGGCGGTGATCCGGCGCGAGCGCGGCGTGAGCATCATCTGGGTGGAGCACATCATGGGTGCACTGATGCGGGTCGTCGACCGCTGCATCGTGCTCGACCACGGCGAGGTCATCGCCGCCGGCACGCCGCAGGAAGTGGCGCGCGATCCGCGCGTCATCGAGGTCTATCTCGGCACCGACGCCTCTGCGGTGCAGGCCCTCACCGACGCGCGGCGGGCCTAATGCTCCGCGTCTCCGGCTTGTCGGCGGGCTACGGGTCATTCCAGGCCCTCTTCGACGTGAGCCTGGAAGTTCGCGCCGGCGAGTCGGTCGCGGTGCTCGGGCCCAATGGCGCCGGCAAGACCACGTTGCTGCGCGCGATCTCCAAGCTGATCGACGCGAGCGCGGGAGAGATCACGATGGAAGGGGCGCGGCTGAACGAGCTTCCGGCGCACGAGGTGATCGGCCGCGGCATCAGCCACGTGCCGGAGAATCGGCGCCTGTTCCCGCGGCTCACGGTGGAGGAGAACCTGCGCATGGGCGCGTTCCTGCCGTCGGCGCGCTCGAGGTTCGCCGAGCGGCGCGACTTCGTCTTCGGTCTCTTTCCGCCCCTCGAGGAGCGCCGCGCGCAGCCCGCCGGCACGCTCTCCGGCGGCGAGCAGCAGATGTGCGCCATCGCGCGGGCGCTGATGAGCGGGCCGAAGCTGCTTCTGCTGGACGAGCCCTCGGCGGGCCTCGCCCCGGTGGTCGTGCAATCGATCTTCGCGCTGGTGAAGCGTATCTGCGCCGAAGGCTATACCGTGCTCGTCGTCGAGCAGAACGTGCAGCAGGTGCTGAAGGTGGTGGACCGCGCCTACCTCCTGGAAACCGGCCGCATCAAGTCGAGCGGCGAGGCGGCCGCGCTCGCCGCGAGCCGCGAGCTCAAGCGCGCCTACCTGGGGCTCTAGCGATGGACGTCTTCGACATCTTCCTTCTCGAGGCGGTGGTGAACGGCATCCTGCTCGGCGGGCTGCTCGCGCTGCTCTCGCTCGGCCTGAATCTCATCTTCGGCGTCATCGACGTGGTTTGGATCTGCTACGCCGAGCTCATCATGATCGGCATGTACGCGGTATTCGTGCTGCACACGCAGCATGGCTGGCCGCTGCTTGCCGCCATGCCCGCGGGCATCGCCATCGTCGCCGCGCTCGGCGCGGCGCTGCACCAGTTCGTCATCCGCCCGGTGCTCGCCGCCGAGCCGATCAACCAACTGCTCGTTACCGGCGGCATGCTTTTCCTGCTGCAGGCCGTGGCCACGCTCGCCTTCGGCATCGATTTTCGGAACCTCGGCGTGCGCATGCAGCCGATCGTGGTCGGCGAGATGTCGATCTCCGCGCCGCGCGTCATCGCTTTCGTCGCGGCGCTCGGCGGGGTGGGCGCCACCGGGCTGCTCCTCTCGCGCACCTACATCGGCACGGCGATCCGCGCCATCAGCCAGGACCGCGCCATCATGCCGCTCATGGGCGTCAACCCCGACCGTGTATTCGTCATCACCTCGGCATTGGGCGGGGCGCTCGCCGGGCTGGGCGCCTGCCTGCTGGTGCTGCAATATGACATCCATCCAGCAATCGGCCTCTCCTTCGGCCCGATCACCTTCCTCATCTGCGTGCTCGGCGGCCTGGGCAATCTGCTGGGTGGCCTGGTCGCCGCCTTCATCTTCGCGCAGTTCATCTCGGTGGGCGGGTTCTTCTTCCACCTCGAGTGGGGCTACGTGATCGCCTTCGCCTTCTTCATCGCGGTGATGTTCTGGCGGCCCCAGGGCATCCTCGGCGGCAAATGAAGCCGCTCGCCTGGATCGGGGTGGCGGCGCTCGCTGCCGTGCCGCTCACCGGCATCGGCAACTACCCGCTGCACCTCATCATCATGTGCCTGCTCTGGGCGTACGTGTACACGAGCTGGTCGATCATGGGGCGCCTGGGCTTGGTGAGCCTCGGCCATGGCGCCTTCCTCGGTATCGGGGCCTACGCGGTGGTGATGCTGTGGAACCACTTCGGCCTGTCGCCATGGCTCGGCGCACCCGTGGCCGTGGTCACCAGCCTCGCGGTCGCCTTCATGATCGGCCTGCCGTGCTTCCGCTT
>DATADT010000089.1:0-11054 GCA_036258355.1 Burkholderiales bacterium | reverse complement strand
CTTCTCATGCAGTCGAGCGGCGTCGGCAACATCGTCAACGTGCTGGGCATGGTGCGCGAGTGCCGCTTCCCGCTCGTCACGCTGGTCACCATGCGCGGCGAACAGGGCGAGTTCAACCCCTGGCAGGTGCCGATGGGGCAGGGGGTGCGGCCGGTGCTCGAGGCAATGGGCACGGTGGTGCAGTACGTGGAGAAGGAAGACGAGGTGGCGCCGGTCGTGAATGCGGCGCTGCGCCTCGCGTTCGGGAGCTATGCCTCGGTGGCGGTGCTCATTTCCCAGCGCCTGATCGGCATCAAGAGCTTTCAGGAGCAGGCCGCGAAATGAACCGCAGGGCGCTCGTCAAGAAGCTTCTCTTGAAACGAGGCAAGTTGCTGGTCGTCGGCGGCCTTGGGTCGACCGCCTGGGACTGCACGGCTGCGGGCGACTCGCCGCTCACCTTCCCGATGTGGGGCGCGATGGGCCAGGCGGCCATGACGGGCCTGGGACTCGCGCTCGCGCAGCCCAAGCGCCGCGTGCTGGTGATCACCGGCGACGGCGAAGCGCTGATGGGCCTAGGGGCGCTCGCCACCATCGGGGTGCAGAAGCCCGCCAACCTGACCGTGGTCGTGATCGACAACGAGCGCTACGGCGAGACTGGCATGCAGGAGACGCATACCGCGCACGGCGTCGACCTTGCGGGCGTGGCTCGCTCCTGCGGCTTCAACGTTTTCGATTTCGAGGACCTGCCGAAGGCGATCCACAGGCTTCCGGGCCCGAACTTCGCCGCTGTCAAAGTAAGAGCGGAAAAGATCCCGCTCGTGCTCCCACCGCGCGACGGCGCGCTTCTCAAGGCGCGCTTCCGCCGCGCTTTGCTCGGCCCGAAGGCCGACGCCGAGTAACTAACCGACGTGCTTCCTGAAGAACTCTAATGTCCGGGCGCGCGCCTGCTTCGCTGCAGGTGCGTTGTAGGAGCCGCGCTGGTCGCAGTTGAAGCCGTGGTCGGCGGCGTAGATGAAGATCTGGTGCTTCTTGTGCTTTTCGGCGAGCTTCTTCACGCCCTCGACCGGGATATGCTGGTCCTTGTCGCCGAAATGGCCCATCACCGGCACCCGGGGCGCGATGTCGGCGTTGTCGAGGATGCCGCCGCCGTAATAGGGCACCGCGCAGGCGAGACCGGTGACTTTGGCGGAGGCCATCCAGGCGACGAAGCCGCCCCAGCAGTAGCCGACGATGCCGACCTTGCCTGCCTTGGCGGCCTCCTTGACCGCCGCGCTGGCATCCTTCATCGCCATGTCCACCGTGATCTTCGCGCGCAGCGCGCGCCCCTTCTCGATCTCGGGCGGGGTGTAGCCGACGTCGAAGTTCTTCTGCACGCGGTCGAACATCGCCGGCGCGATCGCCAGGTAGCCGTCGGCAGCGAAGCCGTCCGCGACCGACTTGATATGGCTGTTGACCCCGAAGATCTCCTGGATGACGACAATCCCGCCGCGCGGCTTTGCCCCATTTTTCCCGCTTGGGTCTGCGCGGTAGGCGGAAAGCTTGTGGCCGTCGGACGCGGTGAGCTCGATCATTTTTCCCATGGCCGTAGAATCCTCGCTGTGAAGAAGGCGCCGCAAGAGTTGTTTCAACTCGCGCGCACCGCCCTGGAAAGGGCCGGCGCCAATTCTAAAATGGCCGAGGCGACGGCGCGGCACTTGGTTCGCGCCGAGGCGCAGGGCCTGCCCACCCACGGCATGTCGCGCGTGCCGATCTACTGCGGTTTTCTGAGGAGGGGCCGCGCCGACGGCACCGCGCAGCCGGCTATGGTGTCCGATCGCGCGGCGGTTTGCCTGATCGACAACCGCGACGGCCTGCCTTACGTGTCGGTGGAGTGGGCGGTGGAGGAAGTGATGCGGCGCGCGCGCCGCAACGGCATCGCCTTCGCCGGCATTCGCAACAGCGCTCATGCGGGGGTGATGGGGATTCACCTTTTGCCGGTCGCCGCGGCGGAGCTGGTCGGATTTGCGTTCACCAATTCGCCCGCGGCGATCCCGGCCTGGGGCGGAAGGAAGCCGCTGTTCGGTACCAACCCGGTCGCCGCCGTATTCCCGAGAACGAGCGCCGACCCGCTGGTGATCGACCTGGCGATGACCACGGTGGTGCGCGGGCGCATCATGATGGCGATGCGCCGGGGCGAGCGCATCCCCGAGGGCTGGGCGCTGGACCGCAAGGGCCGGCCCACCACCGACCCGAAGGAGGCGATCGAGCACGGCAGTCTTTTCCCGATCGGCGGCGCGAAAGGCGCCATGCTGGCGCTCGCGTTCGAGCTCGTCTGCGCGGCGCTGACCGGCGCCGCGATCGGGCCGCAAGCGGACTCGTTCTTTGTGGACGAGGGCAACCGCCCGCGCATCGGCCAGGCGTTCATCGCCATCGATCCGGGCGCGCTCGCCGGGATGGAGAAGTTCTACGAAAGGGTCGAAACTGTGATCGGCGCGATGCTCGCCGATCCCGAGGTGCGCTTGCCGGGCGCAAGGCGCTTCGCTGCCGAAGCGGCATCGGCGAACGGGATCGAGGTGCCCGACGAGCTGCTGGCGCAGATCGACAAGCTATGTTCGACGTAATCGTCGCATTCCCCAAGATGAAAGTGGCCGTCAGGACGCGCCACGATCGCGTGGTGGAGATCCGCTATCTGCCGCCGGAGACGGAAACCCAGGCGCCGGCAAGTTTTCTTGCTTCCTTGGCGGCGAGGCAGCTCGAGCGTTATCGCGAAGACCCGGACACGCGCTTCGATCTGCCGCTCGCCGTCGAAGGATCGCCACTGCAGCGCGCGGTCTGGGAAGCGATGTGCGCGATTCCCAGGGGCCGGACGCGCACCTACGGCGACCTTGCACGCGAGCTCGGCGCCGACGCGCGCGCCATCGGCCAAGCGTGTGGCGATAACCGCCTGCCGATCGTCATTCCGTGCCACCGCGTGGTCGCCGCGGACGGCATCGGTGGCTTCGGTCATTCGAGGCGCGGGTACCTGCTGGAGGCGAAGCGTTGGCTGCTGATGCACGAAGCGCCCGCGTTCGAGCTCAGGGCCTGAACCAGGCGTTGCTCGACGCGTTTTGCGACGCGCTCTGGCTCGAGGACGGTCTTTCCCGCAACACCATCGCCTCGTACCGATCCGATCTCGAGCAACTGTCGCATTTCATCGAAGGAAAGCGTCTTCTCGACGTGTCTGAAAAAGACGTGTTCGCCTTCCTCGGCTCGCGCAAGGGCCGAGGTTCGAGCGCGGCGCGGCGAGTATCGACGCTGAAGCGCTTCTATCAGTACTGCCTGCGCGAGCGGCGCATCGCCGCCGACCCGACGCTCAAGCTCGACCCGCCCAAGCGCGCGCCGCGCTTTCCCAGGTCCCTGTCGGAAGGCGACGTCGAAGCCTTGCTCGCAGCCCCGCACACAGCGACGCTCCTCGGCCTGCGCGACCGCGCGATGCTGGAGACGCTCTACGCCACGGGACTGCGTGTGTCGGAGCTCGTTGCGCTCAAGACGTTCGAGGTGAACCTCGATGCGAACGTCGTGCGCGTCCTCGGCAAGGGTTCCAAGGAGCGCCTGGTGCCGCTTGGAGAAGAGGCGGCGGACTGGATCTCACGGTACCTGAAAACCCGGACCGGAAAATCCGATGCGCTCTTCGTCACCGCGCGCGGCGGCGGCATGACGCGGCAGGCGTTCTGGCACCTGATTCGGCGCTACGGCGCGCGTGCGATCCCCGGCAAGAAGCTCTCACCGCACGTGCTGCGCCACGCGTTCGCCACCCACCTCATCAACCACGGTGCCGATCTGCGCGTGGTGCAGCTTCTCCTCGGCCACGCCGACATCTCGACCACGCAGATCTACACCCACGTCGCGCGCGAGCGCCTGAAGGCGCTGCATGCCAAGCACCACCCTCGCGGATGAAAACGCCGGCGACGGAGTATCTGCGTCTGAAAGGCATTTCGTTTTCGGAGCACACCTATGAGTTCGTCGAGCACGGCGGCACCGAAGTCCCCTCCCGCGCGCTGAACGTGCCCGAGCATCGCATCGTCAAGACTCTGGTCATGGAGGACGAGGCGCGCAAGCCTCTCATCGTGCTGATGCACGGCGACCGGAAAGTGTCGACCAAGAACTTGGCGCGCCAGGCCGAGCGCAAATCCATCGAGCCTTGCAAGACGGAAGTCGCGCAGCGCCATACGGGCTACCTGGTCGGCGGCACGTCGCCCTTCGGCACGCGCAAGCCTCTGCCCGTGTTCGCCGAGCGCTCCATCCGCAGCCTCGGGGAGATCTACATCAACGGCGGCCGGCGCGGCCTGCTCCTCAAGATGCGCCCCGCGGACCTCGAGGCAGCGCTCCCCGTTACGTGGGTCGACGTCGCTCTATCGTGACGCCGACGTACTTCGCGTTCGCCAGTATCCCCAGCTTCGCCACGCTCACTTTCACCCACGGCGCACGGAACTCGTTCATGAGCAGCGCGGCGATGCGCTCGGCGAAGGTCTCGACGAGGCGGAAGTGCCCGCTTGCCGCGAGCGCGCGGATCTTCAGCGCGACCTGCTCGTAATCGATGGTATCGGCCACCTTGTCGCTAGTGAAGACCGCGCTCCCGGGGACACCGATTTCGAGATCGATCGACACGGTCTGCGGCACGTGGCGCTCGCGCCGGTGGATGCCGACAAGCGCCTCGAGGCGCAGATCGCGGATGACGATCGCGTCCATGTCTGACACGATTCTATAGAATCGCCCGCGATGCCGACCGGAACGGCGCTTGTCGTAATCCTCGCCGCGTACTGCCTGGGATCGGTGTCGTTCGCGATCGTGGTGAGCCGCCTGTTGCGCCTGCCCGATCCGCGCAGCTATGGCTCTAAGAATCCTGGCGCCACGAACGTACTGCGCACCGGAAGGAAAGCGGCGGCGGTGCTCACGCTGGCCGGCGATGCCGCCAAGGGCTGGGCGGCGGTGTGGCTTGCGTCTTTCTTTGCCGCCGAAGCCGCGCTCGCCGGGCTCGCCACCTTCCTCGGGCATCTCTTCCCGGTGTTCCACCGCTTCCAGGGCGGCAAGGGCGTCGCCACGGCGGCCGGCGTGATGTTCGGGCTCGATTGGCGCCTCGGCCTTGGAACGCTGGTCACGTGGGTGGTGATCGCCGCTACCCTGCGCTTCGCTTCACTCGCGTCCGTCGTGGCGGCGCTCTTCGCGCCTTTCGCGACCGCCCTGCTCCTTGAGTGGAAAAGCGCGCTCATCGTCGGAGCGATTGCGCTGCTGCTTATATGGCGCCACAAAGGCAATGTGGCGCGCCTCGTCGCCGGCACCGAGCCCCGGCTCGGCGAGAAAAGCACTAACCCTGCAGATCCCAGCGCGGCTTCACGGTGAAAGCGTGGGAGCGCGCTCCGTTCTTGAGCTTGTAGGCGGCCGCGAAGGCGATCATCGCGCCGTTGTCGGTGCAAAGCTCCGGCTCTGGGTAGAACACGTCGAAGCCGCGGCGCACCGCTTCGGCGTCGAGCGCGGCGCGCAGCTGCGTGTTTGCTCCCACGCCGCCGGCCACCACGAGCCGGGTGAGCCCGGTGCTCTCCACCGCGCGCGCACACTTGGCGACCAGGACTTCGACGATGGCCTCGACGAACGCGCGCGCAACGTCGGCCGGATCGGGCCGTTCATTCTTCACGAGGGTACGCACGGCCGTCTTCAGCCCTGAAAAGCTGAAGTCCAGGCCGGCGCCGATCATCGGCCGGGGCAAGCGGTAGCGGCCGGGGGCGCCGCGCTCGGCGAGCTTCGAGAGCGCCGGCCCGCCGGGGTAGCCGAGGCCCAGGAGCTGAGCCGTCTTGTCGAACGCCTCGCCGGCCGCGTCGTCCTGCGTGTCGCCGAGGAGCCCGTAGCGCCCGATGCCGTCCACGCGCATCAGCTGGGTGTGGCCGCCGGAGACGAGAAGCGCGAGGAACGGAAAATCCGGCCGCCGCGAGGAGAGAAGCGGCGAAAGAAGGTGGCCTTCGAGGTGATGGACTCCCACGACCGGCACGCCCAAGGAGACCGAGAGGCCATGCGCGAAAGAAGCGCCCACTAACAACGCCCCCGCGAGTCCCGGGCCCTCGGTATAGCCGATGCCATCGATGGCTCTCTGGCCGAGCACCTTGCGCGTGAGCGGTACGAGCCTGCGGATATGGTCCCGGGATGCGAGCTCGGGTACGACTCCGCCGTAGACCTCATGCATCGATGCCTGCGTGTGTACGGAATGCGCGACAATCTTGTGGGCCGCGCTGTCATAGAGCGCGACGCCGGTATCGTCGCAGGAAGTCTCGATGCCGAGGATGAGCACGAGGCGATTCTGATATACAATTCAGCCCCTTTTCCAGCAGGGGCTTATGCCGACAGTACGAGTCAAGGAAAACGAGCCGTTCGAAGTGGCGATGCGCCGCTTCAAGCGCACCGTGGAGAAGACCGGACTTCTTACCGAGCTGCGCTCCCGCGAGTACTATGAAAAGCCGACCGCAGAACGCAAGCGCAAGCTTGCCGCCGCAGTAAAGCGCCACTACAAGCGCCTACGCAGCCAGATGCTGCCGCAAAAGCTGTACTGAGCCTTAAGAACAAAATCACCGAAGACATGAAAGCCGCCATGCGGGCGAAGGATTCCGCTCGCCTGTCGGCCATTCGATTGCTGCTCTCCGGAATCAAGCAACGGGAGGTCGATGAGCGCAAGGAGCTCAGCGACGCCGATGTCACCTCCGTGATCGACAAAATGATCAAGCAGCGCCGCGAGTCCATCGCCCAGTACGAGAAGGCGTCGCGCAAGGACCTCGCCGACGCCGAGCGATTCGAGCTCGACGTACTGACGGGCTATCTGCCGCAGCAGATGAGCGATGCAGAAGTCCTGCAGGAAGTTCAGAAGGCAATCGGCGAATCGGGTGCGAGCGGCGTCAAGGACATGGGCAAGGTCATGGGGCTGCTCAAGTCACGCCTTGCCGGCAAGGCGGACATGGCCAAGGTATCCGCCCTAGTCAAGGGCAAGCTTTCAGCATGACAATCGGGGCGTGATCCCCGACTCGTTCAAGCAGGACCTGCTCAATCGGGTCGACGTCGTGGACGTGGTGCAACGCTACGTCCAGCTGCGCAAGGCGGGTGCGAACTATGTCGGCTTGTGCCCGTTCCACAACGAGAAGACCCCGTCGTTCAGCGTGAGCGCGACGAAGCAGTTCTACCACTGCTTCGGCTGCGGCGCGCACGGCAACGCAATCGGCTTCCTCATGGCGTATGCCTCGATGGGCTACGTGGACGCGGTGAAGGAGCTCGCCTCGCAAGTCGGCATGCAGGTTCCCGAATCGCGTCCGCGCACGCCGGAAGAGGCGGCGCGCAAGGAGCGCGAGCCCGACCTCTACGCGGTCATGGAAAGGGCGATGAATTTCTATCGCGGTGAGCTCAAGAAGTCGCCGCGCGCGATCGAATACCTGAAAGCGCGCGGCCTCACCGGGGAAATCGCGGCGCACTACCGCATCGGCTACGCGCCCGACGACTGGCAGGCCCTCACGGCGGTGTTCCCACACTACGAGGACAAACCGCTCGCCGAGCTCGGTCTCGTAGTGCAGAGCGACGAAGGCAAGCGCTACGACCGCTTCCGCGACCGCATCATGTTCCCGATCCAAAACGCGCGCGGCGCAGTGATCGGCTTCGGCGGCCGTGTCCTGGACAAGGGCGAGCCAAAATATCTCAACTCGCCCGAGACGCCGCTCTTCGAGAAAGGGCGCGAGCTCTACGGGCTGCCGCAGGCGCGCGATGCGATCCGCGCGGCGAGCCGGGTGCTGGTGGTCGAGGGATACATGGACGTCGTGGCGCTCGCCCAGTTCAGCGTCGGCTACGCCGTGGCGACGCTCGGCACGGCGACCACGCCGGTCCACGTCTCGAAGCTGCTGCGGCTCGCCGACGAGCTCGTGTTCTGCTTCGATGGCGACGCCGCCGGGCGCAAGGCGGCCTGGCGCGCCCTGGAAGTGAGCCTGCCGCTTGCGCCGGACCACAAGCCGATCCGGTTCCTTTTCCTGCCCGACGGCGAGGACCCCGACACCTATGTGCGCAAGCACGGCAAGGACGCCTTCGAGGCGCGTCTGCGCGAGGCCGAGACGCTTTCCCAGTTCCTCCTGTCGCAGCTGCGCTCCGAGGCCGATCTCGCGACGCCCGAGGGCCGGGCACGCCTGGTCTCGCTCTCCAAGTCTCACATCCAGAAGATCACTGCGCCGGCGCTGCGACTGCAGCTCATCAACGAGATCGCCCAGCTCGCACGCGTGCCCGAGGGCGAGATCGCCGGACTGCTCGAGCTGCCGCGCCGCCCCGCCTATACGCGGGCCGCTCCCCGCCGTCCGAGTTACGAGGCGCCGAGCTCGCTGGAATGGAGTCTGCTGACCGCCCTGCTGTCCGACCTTACGCTAGTCGAGCACATCGACCCGTCCCGGCTCGCGCCCGAGCGCGCCGAGACCCGGGCGCTGCTCGCGATTCGCGAGAGATGCGAGGCGGCCGACGAGGAGTTGAGCTTTCCACTGTTGATGGAGGCCCTTAGCGGTAATTCCTGCCTTGAAACGGTGCTGAGAGCCCAGAAATATGGGGAGGATCTCGCGTTCGACGCCGACGCGGCGCGCAGCGAGTTCCAGCACGCGCTGACGCAGATCGACCTTCGGCACCGGAAGACGGAGCTCGACGACCTGCGCAAGCGCCTGAGCTCCCGGGAAGATCTCGTGGCCTTCAACGAGAAGAACCTGGCCTACAAGAGGCTCCAAGGGGCACTTCCAAGGGCCTGATCGGTCACATATAATGTGCGGTTCGATTTGTTGCGGGTATTCAGGTAGTTATACAGCGGGTTCAACGTCGGGGGACGGATGGTCCAGAAGCGAAAGAAGCTGAAGAAGGTTCGGGCGGCGAAGAAAAAGGCCAAGGTCGTCAAGCGCCTCAAGGCCAAGGTCCGCGCAGCGCGCAAGCCCGCTGCGGCGAAGAAGCCCGTCCTAAAGGCACGCAAGACCGCGGCGCCCAAGGCCGCGCCGACCCCCAGGGTCGACAACAAAGCCGCGAAAGCCGCCAAGACGCCGATCAAGAGCGCGAAGCAGGCGCTCGAGCTCCTCGAAGCGAAGGTCAACGAGGTCAAGGGCAAGGGCCGCCGCGGTCGCGGCGGCCGACGAGGAAAGGACGCGTGGCTGATCCCGGCCGAGTTGCCGAAGGAAGACGCCGAGACGCGCCGCACGCGTCTCAAGAACCTGATCAAGCTCGGCAAGGAGCGCGGCTTCCTCACGTACTCCGAGATCAACGACCACCTGCCCGACGATCTCGTCGACGCCGAGCAGATCGAGGCCATCATCTCGACGTTCGGCGACATGGGCATCCAGGTCTACGACCAGGCGCCCGACCAGGAAACCCTCCTCATCGCCTCCGACACGCCGCCCGTCGCCCAGCCCGACGAGGACGTCGAGGAGCAGGCCGAGGCTGCGCTCTCCACGGTGGATTCGGAGTTCGGCCGCACCACCGACCCGGTGCGCATGTACATGCGCGAGATGGGCTCGGTAGAGCTCCTCACGCGCGAAGGCGAGATCGAGATCGCCAAGCGCATCGAGGAAGGCCTGCGGCACATGATCCAGGCCATCAGCGCCTGCCCGACTACGGTGCGCGAGATCCTGGACCTCGCCGAGAAGGTGGAGAAGGACGAGCTGCGCATCGACGAGGTGGTCGACGGCCTGATCGACCCCAACGCCAAGGACGATTTCGACCCGAAGCGGGCCGAGGCGACGCCCGAGGACGAAGAGGCGCAGATCGAGGAGGAAGAAGGCGAGGACGAGGAAGCCGCCGAGGCGGCGCAGTCCGCGAGCCTGCTCAAGCTCAAGGGCGAGGCGCTGGAGAAGTTCGCGCGCATACGGCGCCTGTTCGAAAAGCAGCTGAAGGCGCTCGAGAACAAGGGCCCGAAGGACAAGGACTACCTGCGCGCCCGCGATCACATCTCGGCCGAGCTGATGACGATCCGCTTTACCGCGAGGACGGTGGAGCGGCTCTCCGACAGCGTCAGGAGCCTGGTGGATGAGATCCGCCGCCACGAGCGCGAGATCCACGATATCTCGGTGGAGAAGGCGCAAATGCCACGCCAGCACTTCATCAAGGTGTTCGCCGGCACTGAAGGCTCGCGCCGCTGGCTGACCAACGAGATCAACTCCGGCCAGCCGTGGAGCGAGTCGCTGCGCCGCGTCGAGCCGTCGGTTCTCGAGCTGCTCGGCAAGATCCAGGCGGTGCAGCAGAAGATCGGTATCCCGGTGAAGGACCTCAAGGAGATCAACAAGCAGATGTCCACTGGCGAGGCCAAGGCGCGGCGCGCGAAGCGCGAGATGACGGAAGCGAACCTGCGCCTCGTGATCTCGATCGCGAAGAAGTACACCAACCGCGGCCTCCAGTTCCTCGACCTCATCCAGGAAGGCAACATCGGCCTGATGAAGGCGGTGGACAAGTTCGAATACCGGCGCGGCTACAAATTCTCGACCTATGCCACGTGGTGGATCCGGCAGGCGATCACACGCTCGATCGCCGATCAGGCGCGCACCATCCGCATCCCGGTGCACATGATCGAGACCATCAACAAGATGAACCGCATCTCACGCCAGATCCTGCAGGAGACCGGCCAGGAGCCCGACCCGGCGACGCTCGCGCAGCGCATGGAGATGCCCGAGGAGAAGATCCGCAAGATCCTCAAGATCTCCAAGGAGCCGATCTCGATGGAGACGCCGATCGGCGACGACGACGACTCGCACCTGGGCGACTTCATCGAGGACACCTCGACCGTCGCGCCCTCCGAGGCGGCCACCTACGCCAGCCTGCGCGACGTGACGAAGGACGTCCTCGACACGCTCACGCCGCGCGAAGCAAAGGTATTGCGCATGCGCTTCGGGATCGAGATGAATACCGATCACACCCTCGAGGAAGTCGGCAAGCAATTCGATGTCACGCGCGAGCGCATCCGCCAGATCGAGGCGAAAGCGCTGCGCAAGCTGCGTCATCCATCGAGGAGCCGCAAGCTCAAGGCATTCCTGGAAGGGCGCACATAACAAGTGCAAAGTGCAAAGTGCAAAGTGCAAAGTAAG
>DATADT010000088.1:0-3990 GCA_036258355.1 Burkholderiales bacterium | reverse complement strand
CGCAGGACGTTGCCGCCGTCGAGGTACTGAGCGCGGTCGAGCTCTTCCTTAGGGATTCGCACGAGCGCGCCGCCGGCTTCGAGACGATAGATGTCGGCCACGCCGCCGAGCGCCGCCGCCGCTTCGTTCAGCCGCTCGATGTATTCCGGGCCGCGCATCGAGTCGCGCCTGCGCCCGCTGCGCTTCTGGTGAAGCATCGAGGCCGCGATTCGCAGCTTCACCGGCCGGGATTGCGACTCCTCGCGCGCCGCCCGTACTTTGGCGATGTCCGTGCGCCGCGTGGGCAGCCGGTTCCCCATACGGCCGACAGTACCATGCAAGCGCAACAACCTGCTACACGCAGAAGGGCCTAAAGTAGAAGGGCCTAAAGCAGGCGCCAGGCGGCTGCGGCCTCCTGCCGCGGCTTGCCGTTCGGCTTGATGGTGGCAAGTTCGTCGATTCCCCACAGGCGGTAGCCGCCGCGGAACGCGGTGAGGTTGTTGCCCAGGCGCACGCCCGGCGGCAGCTTCTTGCCGATGTGCTTCGCGTTGCCGCCGCCGAGCATCACGTAATCGGCGAGGAAAGCCTTCTGCAGCGCAGGCACGAGCGAGAACACCGCCTTGCGCCAGGCCTTCTTGCCTTCCTTCTCGAGCGCGCGCCGGCCGATGATCTCGCTCACCGAGCCTTCCTCGAAGTGCAGGTCGCCGAGCTCGAGAGTGACGAGCACGTGGTCGACGATCAGCGCCGAGCCGACGCCAGTGCCAAGGCCGAGAAAGAGCATGCGCCCACCCTCGTAGCTGCCGAGCGCCTGCATCGCGGCGTCGTTCACGATGCGCACCGGGCAGTCGAACGCGGCGACGTAGTCGAAGCCGACCCATCCCGGACCGAGGTTGCCGGGCTCCGCGACGGGTCCGTTTGGCCCGACCCGCGCAGGAAGCCCGATCGATACCGCGTCCCAGCGCCACCCCTTCGCCAGGCCCTTCACTTCTTGGACCATGTCGTCCGGGGTGAACTTGGGCCCGGACTTGGTCTTGCGTGCCTCGGTCTCGCCGCTCGCAAGGATCTTGACCTTGCTGCCGCCAACGTCGACCGCCAGGATGCGCCGCAGGGTCTTCAAAGATCTTGAGTTCGGGGTCAGACCGTGGCGAGGGGGGCGCGTGGGTCGAAGTCGCGCCAGGAGCCGTTCGCCCATTTCCCTTCCGCGCGGCGCACGTCGCGCGCGCCGTGCCGCTTGAGGATGTCGATCGCGCGTTTTTCGGAGCCGGCGCGGTCGACGTTCACCGCGATCATTCGGCCGCCGCGTGGCTCGACCGGGTGCTCGACCGAGGCGGAGCTGCGCTTGCCGCCGCGCACGCGCGACATGGAGCCGGCGAATGAGCCGAGGTAGGCTCCGAGGCCCGCGCCAAGCGGGATAAGCACGAGGCCGATATCGCCGGCGCTCGCCGCGATCCACCCCGCGCCGCCGCCCACCAGGGCGCCGATCGCCGCGCCGAAGCCTGCGCCGATGCCGGCGGTGCGCGAGCCTTCGCTCGCGTGCGGCGAGTCGCCGCCGACCGCGGTCATGGCGTGCTGGCCGGGAGGCGACACGTAAAACGCGTCCACCTCGCTTCGCTGGAAGCCCTCGCGCTTCAGGTCTTCGAGCGCCGCGTCGGCGTGCATCGTCTCATCGAAGAGTCCGCAAATGATGCGTGCCATCACAGTACCTTTCCACGATTTGGGCGCGGGTTCACATGCCCCTCTTCATGTCGGCCCGGCGCAGGTCGACGCTGGGCATGCGCATGAGCGTGCGATACTTGGTGATGGTTCTTCGCGCGACCCTCAGCCCCTGCTGCGCGAGCAGCCGCGCGAGCTCTGCGTCGGAGAGCGGCGCGCGCGGGTCCTCGGCGGCGATCAGCTCCTTCATCACCGCGCGCACCGCCGTCGCGGACGCCGCGCCACCGTTCTCCGTCGCGAGCCGCCGCGAGAAGAAGTGCTTGAACTCGAAGAGCCCTCGCGGCGTCGCCATGTACTTGCTGTTGGTCACGCGGCACACCGTGGACTCGTGCAGCCCGAGCTCGCCCGCGATCAGTTTGAGCGTGAGCGGCTTCATCGCCACCTCGCCATACTCGAAGAAGCCGCGCTGGCGCGCGACGATCGAGTCGGCGACGCGCTGGATGGTGGCGAAGCGCTGCTCGATCGAGCGAAGCAGCCAGCGTGCCTCCTGCAGATGCCGCGCGAGCGACTGGTTCGAGCCGTTGCGGCTGCCGACCACGTCGGCGTAGGCGCGGTTCAGGCGCAGGCGCGGCAGCGAAGCCGGGTTGATAATCGCGCCCCAGCGGTCGCGTTGCTTGCGCACGATCACGTCCGGGATCACATAGCGCGCCTCGGTCGCGCCGAAGCGCTGGCCCGGCCGCGGGTCGAGCGAGCGGATGAGCGCGCGCGCGACGTGGAGCTCGCGCTCGCCGCAGCCGGCGGCGTGCTGCAGCCGCGCCCACTCGCGATTGGCGAGGAGGCTCAGGTGGTTCGTGAGGGCGAGCGCAACGGAGCGCGCAGGCGTCTCCGCGGGAAGGTTCTCGAGCTGAATCCTCAGGCACTCGTCGAGGGTGCGGGCGGCGACCCCGGGCGGATCGAGGCTCTGCACGAGCTTGAGCGCGGCCGCGAACTCCTCGGGCAGCACGTCGTGCTCCTTCGGCAGCAGTGCGGCAAGCTCCTCGAAGCTCGCCTTGAAGTAGCCGTCCTCGTCGAGGCTGTCGACGACCATCTCGGCAAGCGCGCGGTCGCGGTCGCTGACGCGCGACATGCACAGCTGCTCGCGCAGATGCTCCTGAAGCGTTGGCTGGGAGTCCGATACGCCGCCCCAGTCGTCCTGCTCGCGGTCGACCGGCGCCGCGGCTGCCGAGCCTTCCTGAGGCAGCACGACTCCTTCGACCGAGCCGTCCCTCGGAGCGGGGACCGGAGCGTCCGGGTTTTCCTCGAGGAACGGATTGGTAGCAAGCGCCTGCTCCATTTCCTGGGCGAACTCCATCGCTGACATCTGGAGCAGGCGCAGCGCTTGTTGGACCTGCGGAGTCAGCGTGAGGTGCTGCCGCAGTCTTATTGCTATTGCTGGGCCCATAGTTTCCTTGGGTCTGCAAAGGGCATGCCAGCGTGCTTGCGCCTAAGGGCCGACGGCGGGTCGCTGTAATAGTTGCGCGCGTCGCGTAGCAATTACCGTACGGGCTCGCGCCTTGCAGGTCGCCGGCATGGCCGACCGGCTCGAGCGCTACCGCGAGATGCGTGATTTCGAGGTCACGCCCGAACCCCGTGGGAAGAAAGTCGTGCGCCGCAAGAGAGGTCTTCGTTACCACATCCAGCGCCACGATGCTACGCGGCTGCACTACGACTTGCGGCTCGAGCTCGAAGGCGTCCACACGACGCAGCCCGGCCCGGCGTGGACATCACGCTCGAGCGCCCCGAGAGCGTGAAGCGCGCGCCGAAAGCAACGAAGCGGGCGAGGCGCTCCGAGCTTCCGCAGTTCGTTACGCCACAGCTCGCAACGCTGGTAACCAAGCCGCCGAAAACCGGCGAGTGGGTTTACGAGGTAAAGCACGACGGTTACCGCATGCTGTGCCGCTCTACCAAGGATGAAGTGAAGCTGTTTACCCGCTCGGGACGAGATTGGACCGACAAGCTCCCCCACCTCGCGCGCGAGCTGAAGAAGCTCGGCCTCGACGGCGCGTGGCTCGACGGCGAGATCGTGATGCCGCGCCCGGACGGGCGCTCGAGCTTCCAGGCGCTTCAGAACGCGTTCGAGGGCGGCGCCGACTCGAAGCTCGTCTACTACGTTTTCGACGCCCCCTTCCTGGACGGGCGCGACTTGAGGCAGTTGCCGCTGCGGGAACGAAAATCCCGGTTGAAAAAGATTCTGCAGGCAAACGGAGCCGTCCGGATCAGCGAAGACCTCGCGGGCAGCGCCCAGGAAATCCTCGAGCACGCGTGCAAGCTCGGTCTCGAGGGGTTGATCGGCAAGCAAGCCGATTCGGTCTACGTCGC
>DATADT010000087.1:0-1710 GCA_036258355.1 Burkholderiales bacterium | reverse complement strand
GAGGACCGGGATGAATTCGATCCCGTCGGTGAAGGAGTAGATGCCGAACGTATAGCGCTCCACCCCGGTGGTGATGTCCTGGCCGACGGTGGCGAGCATGACGCCGAACGCGCCGGCGATCAGGTTCTTGACCGCGCTGTCGCCGCCGGTGAGCGCGACCATGGAAAGGCCGAACACGGCGAGCGCGAAATATTCCGGCGGCCCGAACGAGTACGCGAGGCGCGCAAGGAGCGGCGCGGCGATGATCAGCACGATGACGCTGAAGATCCCGCCGATCGCGCTCGCGAGCGCGGACATGCCGAGCGCGCGCCCGGCCTCGCCCTTCACCGCCATGGGATAGCCGTCAAACGCGGTCGCGGAGGCCGAGGGGTCGCCGGGCGAGTTGACCAGGATCGCGGTGATCGAGCCGCCGAAGTTGGCTGCGCAGTAGATGGCGCCGAGGAACGCGATCGCCGGCACGGGCCCCATGGTGATGGTGAAGGGGAGCAGAAGCGCGGTCGTGGTCGAGCCGCTGATCCCGGGCAGCGCGCCGACGATGATGCCGAGCAGCGTGCCGGCGACGACCATGAGCAGGATCTTCGGATCGACGAGCAGCGCCATCCCGGCGACGAAGGCTTCCATCAGGAGAAAAGCCCCTGCGGCAGCGGGATGCCGAACCCCTTTGCGAACACCGCCCAGATAGCGGCGGTAAGGGGAATTGCACAGGCCAGCAGCACCCACAGGCGGCGCTCGCCCCACAGGCATCCCATTCCGACGAGGAACAGGAACATCGCGGCCAGCATGCCGACGAGGGGTACGAGCGCCATGAAGAGAAAAAGCGCCGCGCCCGAGAAGTACACCATGCGCGGTATCGGCGGCTGCGGCTCGTCCGATTGCGGCACGAGCGCGAGCAGCAGCGCGAGCGCCATGATCGTGCCGAGGACGAGGCGCGGGAACGCCTCGGCGCCGAAGCCGCCGGCGAGGCCGGCCGGCAGCTCTTCGAAGCCGAAAGTGAGGGCGAAGAGCACCGCCGCCACGGCGATGACCGCTGCGGCCGCGATGCGGTTGGCCGTCACTCTTTACTTCAGCAAGCCAAGCGCTTCGAGGGTCTTCTTGCCTTCGACCATGAACTCGTCGAGCTGCGCCTTCCAGGGGCCGGCGCCGACTACGCTGTCCATGGACTGCCCCGAGGTCTCGAGGTAGGTCTGGAAGAGCTGTCCCTGCATCGCTTTCACCAGGCCCTCCTCGAGGGTCTTGACCCGGTCCTGCGGCACGCCGCGCAGGGTGACGAAGCCGCGCACCGTCGAGTGATTCCCCGGGATCCCGGCTTCCTTGCCGGTCGGAACGTTGGGCAGCGCAGCGAGGCGCTTCTCCGCGAAGATCGCGAGCGCGCGCACGTCGCCCGCCTTGAACTGCGACTCGGCCTCGGCGTAGTTGACGAGCGCGCAGTCGATGTTGCCGCCGACGAGGTTGATGACGACGTCGCCGCCGCCGCGGAAGGGCACGATGGTCGGCGTTTGCATGCCGGCGGTGCGCGCGATGTTCACGACGGCAATGTGGTCCACCCCGCCGACAAGCGAGGTACCGTACTTATGCGGCTTGCCCTTGCCCGCGTTGACGAGATCCTGAGCCGTCTTGAACGGGCTGCCCTTGCCGACCGCGAGGATCTGCGGATCCTCGGTAGCGCGTGCGAGCGGCACGAGGTCCTCGTAGTTGAACTTGCCCTTGCTG
>DATADT010000086.1:0-5853 GCA_036258355.1 Burkholderiales bacterium | reverse complement strand
GGTGTACGACCGTGCGATTCATACTGCCGACCGCACCTCGCGGCTGCACAACTTCACGCTGCGCTACCCGATGCCGTACCAGGAAGTGTTTCGAAACTATGCCGCCACACACGGCGTCGACGAAGCCTGGGTGCTCGGCCTGGTGCGCCAGGAAAGCCGCTTCAACACCGAAGCGCGCTCGAACGCGGGCGCGGCCGGCATCATGCAGGTCATGCCCCGCACCGCGCGCTACGTCGCCGGGAAAATCGGCATGCGCAACTACCGGCCGAAGACGGTGACGGAAATCGAGACCAACGTCACGCTCGGCACCGGATATCTCAAGTTGGTGATGGAGCAGCTCGGCCACCCGGTTCTCGCCTCCGCCGCCTACAACGCAGGGCCTTCGCGCGCGCGGCGTTGGCGCGACGACAAGCCGCTCGAGGGCGCGGTGTATATAGAATCCATCCCGTTCACGGAGACGCGCGACTACGTGAAGAAAGTGATGGCGAACGCGGTCTACTACGCCGCGGTGCTCGAAAGGAAGCCCGACCCGCTCAAGACGCGGCTCGGCGTGATCCAACCGCCCGGGGCCTGGGAGCCGCCGGTGTTCGAGGAAGACCCGGCGCCGGCCGCGCCATGACGCCGAACGAGGTGCTGGTCGTGGGCGGCTCGGGCTTCATCGGCCGGCACCTGGTCGCCTCGCTCGCCGCCGCCGGCTTGGACGTCACCGTGCCTTCGCGCCGCCGCGAGCGCGCCAAGCATCTGATCCTGCTGCCAACGGTCGACGTCTTGCAGGCCGACATCATGGCGCCAGGCGCGCTGGAGCGCCTGTGCTCCGGCAAGCAGGCGGTCTATAACCTCGTCGGGGTGCTGCACAGCCGGCGCGGGCGGCGCGATCAGCGCGGCCCGAACGATTACGGCCCGGACTTCGCGCGCTTCCACGTCGAGCTGCCTCAGGCAATTGTCGCCGCGTGCCGCAATACTGGCGTGCGGCGCCTGATCCACATAAGCGCCCTCGGCGCCTCGCCGACGGGGCCCTCGGAATACCTGCGCTCCAAGGGCATCGGCGAGAAGGCGGTGCTTGCCGCCGAAGATCTCGACGTCACCGTGTTCCGCCCTTCGGTGGTGTTCGGGCCGGAGGACACGTTCCTGAATCAATTCGCAGCCATGGCGCGCTTTCTCCCGGTCATGGCCGTGCCGTGCCCTGAAGCCAGATTCCAGCCGGCTTACGTGGGCGACGTGGCACGCGCGCTGCATTTCGCGCTCGACGAGCCAAATGCGCGCGGCAAAACCTTCGAGTTGTGCGGGCCGCGTGTCTACACCCTGCAAGAGCTGGTGCAATGGGTATGTGCGGTAACGGGCCGGCGGCGCCTGGTCGTGGGACTGACCAACCGGCTCTCGTACATGCAGGCATGGATGCTCGAGCACCTGCCGGGCAAATTCATGACGCGCGACAACTACCGCTCGATGCAGGTGCCTAACACCTCCGACGCGCCGTTCCCGTTTCGACTCCAACCGCAGGCGCTCGAAGCCGTGGCGCCGGGCTACCTCGCGCCCGACAGGGCGGCAATACGGCCGCGCGCGCGCTATCCCCAGCTTCGCTGGCGCGCTCGCCGCTAGGCGCGCTGTAAATGTCGGTCGACGCGCTGCTTGCGGGCCCCGTCCGCGTCGTCAACGTCGGTCTCGAAGGGTTCGCCCGCGACCTCGCCGCCAATGGCGCCGCCGTTGTCCAAGTGGACTGGAAGCCACCCAGATTTGGTTTTGACGAAAAGATCGAAGCGGCGAACCGCGAGGCGCTGCGGCGGATCCTTGCAGCGGAGCCGGTGCTCACTGATGTACGCCGCGCCGGCGACCTGATTCCTGAGCTCGAAGCCCGTCGCCTGGTGCTGCACGCCGGGCCGCCCATCGCTTGGGAGCGCATGTGCGGGCCGCTGCGCGGCGCAATTTGTGGCGCCCTCGTGTTCGAAGGCTGGGCCGCCGACCTGGCGGCCGCGGAAGAGCTCGCCGCCTCGGGAGCCGTCGAGTTCGCCCCCAACCATCACTTCGGCGCCGTCGGCCCCATGACCGGCATCACCACGCGCAGCATGCCGCTCCTTGTGGTGGAGAACAGGGCTTTCGGCAACTGGGCCGCCTGCACCATCAACGAAGGCCTCGGCAAGGTGATGCGCTTCGGCGGCAACGACGCGGAGGTCCTCGCTCGGCTTGCCTGGCTGCGCGACGAATTCGGCTCTTTATTAGGAAGAGCATTGCGCGCGGTTCCCGTTGACCTAAACTCCCTGATTGCCCGTGGTCTCGCAATGGGCGACGAGATGCACCAGCGCAATGTCGCCTGCACTTCACTTCTCCTCAAAGCCTTGGCGCCCAGCCTGGCCTCCATAGGAGGCTCCCTAGAGAAATCGTTTGCCTTCATGGCGGGGAACGACCAGTTCTTCCTGAACGTGGCGATGGCGATGGGCAAGTGCATCCTTGATCCGGCGCGCGGCATCGAGGGCTCGACGATCGTCACGGCAATGGCGCGCAACGGCACCGACTTCGGCATCCGCGTCGCCGGGCGCGGTGACGAATGGTTCACCGCGCCGGTGGAGATACCGCAGGGCCTCTACTTTCCGGGGTTCAGCGCCGCCGACGCCAATCCGGACATGGGCGACTCGGCGATCCTCGAGGCGGTGGGGCTGGGCGCATTCTCGATGGCGGCGGCGCCCGCGGTCGCCGGCTTCGTCGGCGCAGGCGGCTTCGCCGAGGCGGTCGCCATGACCCGCGCGATGGCCGAGATCGCGGCCGCGCGGCACCCGCAGTGGCGGATCCCGGCCCTCGAATTCGCCGGCGCGCCGGTCGGGATCGACGCGCGCCGCGTGGTCGAAACCGCAATCGCGCCGGCCATCAACACCGGCATCGCGCACCGGCGTGCCGGCGTCGGCCAAGTCGGCGCGGGCGTGGCACGCGCGCCGCTCGCCTGCTTCGAAAGCGCGCTCGGTGCCCTCGCTCGTCATTAACTGCGTCGAGCGCGGGCGCTACCTCGACTCGGTCGCGCTGATGCAGCTGTCGCGGCGCCTCGCCATGCTTCCCGGCATCGGTGCCGCCGCGCTCATGATCGGCTCGCCCTCGAACAAGGCGCTTCTGCGGGACGCGGGGCTGCTCGTTGCCGAAGGCGAGCGCGCCGGACCGAACGACCTCTTGATCGCGGTCCGCGCGGCAGACGAGCGCGCGGGGCAGCAGGCCGTGGCATCGGCTTTGCAGCTCCTTGAAGAAAGAGACCGCTCGTTTCCCGGAACGGAATTGAAGGCAAAGACGCTTGCTGGCGCGGTTGAGCTGATGCCCCACGCAAACCTCGCCCTCATCTCCGTGCCGGGAGATTACGCCGCGCTCGAGGCGCGAAAGGCTCTCGGCGCCGGGCTGAACGCGCTCGTGTTCTCATCCGGAGTACGGCTCGAGGAGGAGCGCGAGCTCAAGCGCCTGGCGAACGAGAAGGGGCTTCTGGTCATGGGGCCGGATTGCGGCACCGCGCTCATTGCCGGCACGCCGCTCGCTTTCGCGAACGCAGTGCCGCGCGGCGAGATCGGCATCGTGTCCGCCTCCGGCACCGGGCTCCAGGAGGTTTCCTGCCTGATCGCGCGGCTCGGCGCGGGCGTCTCGCACGGCATCGGCGTCGGCGGCCGCGACCTCGACGAGCGCGTCGGCGCGCTCGGCACGCTTGCGGCGATCGACGCCTTGGAGCGCGATGCTGGCACGAAGGTGATCGTTCTGCTTTCCAAGCCGCCGGCGCCGAGCGTGGCCGAAGCGGTGCTCGCGCGCTTGGCGCGCTCGCCCAAGCGATCGGTCGTCTGCTTCCTCGGCCTGGACAAGCCCGGGCTCGCGCACACGCTGCACGAGGCCGCAGAGATGGCGACGGGGAATAGAATCGAAGCGGTGAAGGGCGAAGCGCGCTGCGTTCGCGGAAAAGTCGAAGGCCTGTATTGCGGCGGCACGCTGTGCAGCGAGGCCGAGCTCATCTTCCGGCGCCGCGGCTTGCGCGGGCACCGCTTCGTCGACCTCGGCGACGACCAGTTCACGCGCGGCCGGCCGCACCCGATGATCGACCCGGAGCTGCGCAACCAGCACGTCGCGCGCGCGCTCGCCGATTCCGAGGTCGGAGTTCTCCTGGTGGACGTGGTCCTCGGCTATGGTTCGCATCTCGATCCGGCAGGGGTTTTGTTGAAAGAAAGCCTTTCTTCGAAAGTCGTGATCGCTTCGGTGGTGGGGACGGAGCGCGACCCGCAGGTGCGCTCGCACCAGGTCGAGCGGCTGCGCGCCGCGGGCGTGTGGGTGGCTCCCTCGAACGCGCTCGCCGCGGAGTGGGCCGCTTCGGCTGCGTCTTATTGAGCGGTGCGCGCGACCGCGACGATTCCGGCCAGGGCGTCCCAGCCCGAGGTGTGACCCACGGCGTCCAGCCGCGCCAGGCTCGGATGCAGGTCGGGCACCTCCCACGCGGAGAGATTCTCGAGCACTTCATGCAGCGCCTCGTGCACCTGCCCCGACGCGGCCGCAGCGAGATGCGCCGCGCTAATCTCGCTCGTGTGCGCGGCGAGGCGCGGCTCGAGCCAGCGCCAGAGCGAGTCGGCCTGCGAGCCGCGGCCGAGCCAGCGCAGCGCCACCAGAACCCCGCCGAAGTAGTCGTCGCCGGAAGGCGTGAGTCCAGGACCGAGGCCGATGAGCTGCGACGCTTCGTTGCCAAGCGCATGGCCGGCGAGCCAGCGATCGATCGCCTCGAGCGCGGGCTGCGCGTGGACGCTGAGCGCGTTGTGGACGCCGAGGATGGTGCAGCCGAGCCCCTCATCGGGGACATGGCCGTCGAGGCAGGCGCGCAAAGCGTCGAGATGAGGGTGCGCCTCGCCGCGAAACGGCGGCGGCTCCCATAGGACGGCGTTCGCCACCGCCACCACCGCGGTGTCGCCGATCGCGGGTTCCTTGAAGGCTGTGACGAGCGCGTTGAGCGGCCCGCGCCCGAGCGAGGCGTCGCCTACGCAGGCGTACTTGCGGCCGAAACGCAGATAGAAACTGCGGCGGAATACGGCGCACACCTCGCCTTCGCCGCGCACCAGCGCGTCGCGCGCCGCGTGCCCGGCGATCTCAGCGGTAAACCGATAGTGCGGCATCGACCGCGGCACCCCGCGGCACCTTGAACCCTTCGCCGGCAAGAACCGCTTCCAGCGCGCCGAGGGTCACGAGCACCGCATCCTGGCGCGCGTTGTAGCCCATGGTGCCGATGCGCCAGATGCGGCCGTGCAGCGGGCCAAACGAGGTGCCGATCTCAATGTTGAAGTGCGCGAGCAGTGCGTCCCGTACCTTGTCGCCGTCGACGCCAGCAGGGATATGCACACCGGTGACGTTGGGCATCTTGTGTCTCGTATCGCCGAAGAGCTTGAGGCCCATCGCCGAGAGCCCTGCCATCAGGGCGCGCGATGCAAGCGCGTGGCGCGCAAAGGCGCGCGGCAGGCCTTCCTGCAGGAGGATGCGGGCGCACTCGCGCGCCGCGTAGAGCATGCTGGTCGCCTCGGTGTGGTGGTTGAGGGCGCGGTCCGACCAGTAGTCCATGATCATCGCAAGGTCGAAGTAATTCGAGCGGATGACAGGCCCCTCGCCTTGCGGCTCGCCGGGCCTGCGCAAGCCCTGCTCGGTGTGTCTCCTTCTCAGGATCCTTCTCTCCGCCCGGTCGTTGAGCGTCAAGGGCGCGCTGCCCGAAGGGCCGCCGAGGCATTTCTGCAGCCCGGCGCTCACCACGTCGAGCTGCCAGGCGTCCACCGGCAGGTCCATGCCGCCGAGCGTGGCCGTTGCGTCCACGTAAAGAAGAGCGTCATGCTGCCTGCAGAGCTTTCCCAGCTCCGCGAGCGGCTGCGC
>DATADT010000085.1:0-3077 GCA_036258355.1 Burkholderiales bacterium | reverse complement strand
CGACATCGACCTCATGATGCGCAAGAACCCGGCGCGGCTGCTCGGGCTCCCGAACTAGCCACAAAAAATCGGGGCCTGGCCGGGGCCTGGCCCCGATTTTCTTGCCGGGATCGTTGCTACCGCGTGGCGAAATCGGCGCGGCGATTCTCAGACCACGATGCTTCTTCGTGGCCGGCCGAACGCGGCTTTTCCTCGCCCCAGCTTACCGCCTCGATTTGCTCCGGCTTCGCGCCCAGCATGACCAGCATCTTGGTGACCGACTCGGCGCGGCGCTGCCCAAGCGCCACGTTGTACTCGCGGCTGCCGCGCTCGTCGGCGTTGCCTTCGATCACGATCTTCGCCCGCGGGTTAGCCTTGAGCCAGCGCGCGTGGGTTTCGACCAGCGAGCGGTATTCGGGCTTCACGTCGTACTTGTCGAACTCGTAGTACACGCTGCGCTTCATGTCCGGCTGCATGCCGCTCGCGGGGGTGCCGCTGCCGCTCGTCGTGGCGCTGCGGGTCCCGACCTGGCTACCGCTCGGGCTGCCGGTCGACGTGCTCGCCGACGGGCTGCCGCTCGGCGAGGGCGTGCCCGCGCTCGTGCTGCTGTCCTGCGATTCCGTGGTGGCGCAGCCGTACAGGGCGGCCGCGACTGCAAGAACTGCGAAGGAAACACGTTTCATCGAAACCTCCCGGTTTTGTTCTAGTGCCGCGACAATACTCCAAAATCCGCTTCTGCGTCAGTGCGATAATCCCGGCCTCCGAATGAGCAAGCCCGCCCGGGCGCCCCAGGCGCCTTCCACGAGCAATTTCATCCGCCAGGGCATCGAGGCCGACCTGGCCGCCGGCGTCTATCCCCGGGTGCGCACGCGCTTTCCGCCCGAGCCGAACGGCTACCTGCACTTCGGACACGTCAAGTCGATCTGCCTGAATTTCGGCATCGCCGCCGAGTACGGGGGCAACTGCAACCTGCGCTTCGACGACACCAACCCCGAGAAGGAGGAGCAGGAGTACGTCGACTCGATCAAGGAAGGCGTGAAGTGGCTTGGCTTCGACTGGGGAGAGAAGGACCTTTACGCCTCCGACTACTTCGGCAAGCTCTACGAGTTCGCCGAGGCGCTGATCGGCAGGGACCTCGCCTACGTCGACAGCCAGACCGCGGAGCAGATGGCCGCGGCGCGCGGCACCTTCACCGAGCCGGGCAAGGAATCGCCGTGGCGCAACCGCAGCGTGGAGGAAAACCTCAAGCTCTTCCGCGAGATGCGCGACGGGAAGTACAAGGACGGCGAGCACGTCCTGCGGGCCAAAATCGACATGCGCTCGCCGAACCTCAACATGCGCGACCCGGCGATGTACCGCATCCGGCACGCGACCCACCACCGCACCGGCGACAGGTGGTGCATCTACCCGACTTACGACTGGGCGCACGGCCTTTCCGACTGCATCGAGCGCATCTCGCACTCGCTGTGCACGCTCGAGTTCGAGGACCATCGGCCGCTTTACGACTGGTTCAACCAGCGGGTCGCCGAGGCCGGGCTGATCGAGCCTCCATTGTCCAAGCAGATCGAGTTTGCACGCCTGAATTTGACGTATGTCGTGCTCTCCAAGCGGCGCCTGATCCAGCTGGTGGAACAGAAGATCGTCGATGGCTGGGACGACCCGCGCATGCCCACGCTCGCCGGCGCGCGCCGCCGCGGCTATACGCCCGAGGGCTTCCGCATCTTTGCCGAGCGCATAGGCGTCTCCAAGGCGCACCAGGTGATCGATTTCGCCATCCTCGAAGACTGCATGCGCGAGCACCTGAACGAGGTGGCGCGCCGGCGCATGGCGGTGCTCGACCCGGTGAAGCTCGTCATCGACGGCTATCCCGAGGGCAAGGAAGAGCCCATGGAAGTGCCGGACCATCCGCAGAAGCCCGACTGGGGCAGGCGGCAGGTTCCCTTCTCGAGGGAGCTGTGGATAGAAAGAGAGGATTACGAAGCTTCTCCGCCCAAGGGGTTCTTCAGGCTCTTCCCGGGCAACGAAGTGCGGCTGCGCTACGGCTACGTGGTGAAGTGCGTCGGCATGAAGGACGGCGTCGTTCACTGCACCCACTACCCCGACTCGCGCTCGGGATCCCCCGGCGCCGAGAAGTACAAAGTGAAAGGGAACATCCACTGGGTGAGCGCAAGACATGCGCACGCGGCCAAGGTGCACCTTTACGACCGCCTGTTCCGGGCGCCCGAGCCCGGCAAGGACCGCGAATTCCTGGAAGACATCAATCCGGACTCGCGCCGCACCGTCGAAGCGCAGGTCGAGCCGAGCTTGGGGAACCTGGTCTCCCGCCAGCCCTACCAGTTCGAGCGCCATGGCTACTTCATCGCCGACTACGACCGGCGGTCGTTCAACCGGACGGTAACGCTCAGGGACTCCTGGAGCAAATCATGACCCACCCGAAATGGAAATTCGACGGAGTGCGAGTGGTGCACTCCAACGAGCTCGACATCAACACGCCCCAGACGCCCGGCATGGACCGCGCGGCGGCGATCACGCATGCGCGCGCCGGGGCGGAAAAGCTATGGGCCGGAACGGTGGTGATTCACCCCAAGGCGAAGACCGGCGCCCACCACCACGGGCCCGTCGAGAGCGTCATCTATGTAGTGAGCGGAAAGGCACGCATGCGCTGGGGTGAGAACCTCGAGTTCATGGCCGAGGCCGGGCCGGGGGACTTCATCTACGTCCCGCCCTACGTGCCGCACCAGGAGATCAACGCGAGCGACACCGAGCCGCTCTCCTGCGTGCTCTGTCGCAGCGGACGGGAGCCGGTCGTGGTCAACCTGCCGGACTTGCCGGTGGCCGAGAAACCGGAGGAAGTCCGCTGGGTGGACGACCTCCACAAGAGATAGCTATTTCGGCGTTTCCGGACCGACCGTAAGGCGCCGCATCCGGCGGCGCTGGCCGTAATAGTCGTTGACCGCGCAGTGCTGCGTGCAGCGGTTGTCCCACACGGTGAGCGTCCCCGGCGACCAGCGCACGCGGCAGGTGAACTCGGGGCGGATCTGGTGTGCCTGCAGGAAATCGATGAGCGGCCGGCTTTCCTCCTCGCTCATGTCGCGAAA
>DATADT010000084.1:0-2572 GCA_036258355.1 Burkholderiales bacterium | reverse complement strand
AGCGAGCTCTCCCCGGATACCAATCCGTACGAAGCGGGCTTGGGTTTCGCCGTCGCACTGGACAAGGGTGATTTCATCGGCAGGGATGCCCTTCGACGGATTCGGGAAGAGCAACCAAAACGAAAGCTGGCCTGCTTCCTGATGGACGGCTTCGTGCCGCTGCACGGGGGCGAGGCCATCCTGCACGAGGGCAGGGTGATCGAGACCGTAACGAGCGGCGGGTACGGTCACACGATTGCAAAGTCGATCGCCTATGGCTTTGTCCCGGCGGCCCTCTTCCATGAAAGGCACTTCGAGGTCGAAAGCTTCGGCGTTCGTTACCCGGCGCGCGTGAGCGAGCGCGCGCCGTACGATCCGGATCGTCGTAAGATCAGCGCATGAGCACCAAGATAAGCTCGAACGGCAGGACCTACCGCTGGATGGATCGCCCGCTGGTCGTCATCTGCGTCGACGGCAGCGAGCCCGCCTACATTCCGGAGGCGGTGCGCGCCGGCGTGGCGCCGTTCCTCGGCCGCCTGGCTGCGACCGGCGCGGCGCTCGAGGCCGACTGCGTCATCCCTTCGTTCACCAATCCGAACAACCTGTCGATCGTCACCGGCGCGCCGCCGTCGGTGCACGGCATCTGCGGCAACTACTTCTTCGACCGCGAGGCCGGCGCCGAAGTCATGATGAACGAGCCGAAATACCTGCGCTGTGGCACGCTGCTCGCGGCGTTCGCCGACGCCGGCGCGAAAGTCGCCGTGGTCACCGCGAAGGACAAGCTGCGCAAGCTGCTCGGACACAACCTGAAAGGCACGTGCTTCTCCTCGGAGAAGGCCGATGCGGCGACCGTCGAGCTGGTCGGAATGCCGGTGCCGTCGGTCTACAGCGCGGAGCTTTCGGAGTTCGTGTTCGCCGCCGGGGTGAAGCTGATGGAGCGCGACCGGCCCGATCTGATGTATCTCTCCACCACCGACTACGTGCAGCACAAGGCCGCGCCCGGCACGCCGGCGGCGAACGCCTTCTACGCCATGATGGACCGCTACCTCGCGCGCCTCGACGCGCTCGGCTGCACTCTCGCCCTCACGGCCGACCACGGCATGAACGCCAAGCACCGCGCGGACGGCTCGCCCGACGTCATCTACCTGCAGGATGTCCTCGACGGCTGGCTCGGTGCCGGCGCCGCGCGCGTCATCCTCCCGATCACCGACCCGTATGTCGTTCACCACGGCGCGCTCGGCTCGTTCGCCACGGTATACGTGGAGGCCGATGTGAGACGGCGGATTTCCTCGCTGCAGGGCATCGAACTCGTCCTGAGCCGTGAAGAGGCGGCCGCGCGCTTCGAGCTGCCGCCCGACCGTATCGGCGACCTGGTGGTCGTGAGCACGCGTCACGTGGTGATCGGGACGAGCAAGTCGCGCCACGACCTTTCGGGCCTGACCGAGCCGCTGCGCTCGCACGGCGGTATCTCCGAGCAGAAGGTGCCGCTCGTCTTCAACCGCAGGCTGGCGAAGCTTCCGGCAGGGCGGCGGCTGCGAAACTTCGACGCCTTCGATCTAGCCCTCAACTGCGTTGAAGAGAGGGTGGCGGCTTGAGTGCCGTCCTGAAAAGCGAAGTCCGCCACGAGGCGCTGCGCATCGCCGGCGAGAAGGTGCGCCGCGACCGCGTGATCGAGGTGCACTTTCCCTACACCGGCGAAGTGGTGGCCACCGTTCCGAAGGCGAGCGTGGAGGACGTGCGCCGCGCGTTCCGCATCGCGCGCGAGTACAAGCCCACGCTGACGCGCTACGAGCGCTACAAGATCCTGATGCGCGCCGGCGACCTCATCGCCGCGCGCAAGGAGGAGATCGCGCGCCTCATCACGCTCGAGTCGGGCCTCTGCCTCAAGGACTCGACATACGAAGTCTGGCGGGCGAGCGACGTGCTGCTCTTCGCCGCCAATCAGGCGCTGGTGGACGACGGCCAGGTGTTCTCGTGCGACCTCACGCACCATGGCAAGAGCCGCAAGGTGTACACGTTGCGCGAGCCGCTCATGGGAGCGATCTCGGCGATCACGCCCTTCAATCACCCGCTCAACCAGGTGATCCACAAGGTGGCGCCGGCGGTGGCGACCAACAACCGCATGGTGGTGAAGCCCACCGAGAAGACGCCGCTGGCAGCCCTGCTGCTTGCCGACATCCTCTACGAGGCGGGCCTGCCGCCGCCGATGCTGTCGATGGTGACCGGCGACCCGAAGGAGATCGCCGACGAGATGATCACCAACGCCGACGCCGACCTTGTCACCTTCACCGGCGGCGTCGCGGTCGGCAAGTACATCGCCTCCAGGGCGGGCTACAAGCGCATGGTCCTCGAGCTTGGCGGCAACGATCCCCTCGTCGTGATGGAGGACGCCGACCCAGCGAAGGCGGCGACGCTCGCGGCGGCCGGCTCGTACAAGAACTCCGGCCAGCGTTGCACGGCCGTGAAGAGGATGCTGGTTCACGAGAAAGTGGCGGACGAATTCGTCGACCACCTCGTCAAGATCACAAAACAATGGTCCTACGGCGATCCGCTGGACCCGAACGTTGAGATGGGCACGGTCATCAGCGAGGAG
>DATADT010000083.1:0-8493 GCA_036258355.1 Burkholderiales bacterium | reverse complement strand
ACCGCGATGTGGGTGGAGAAGGAGGGCGCCTACGGCAACACCGAGCGGCGCACCCAGTTCTGGCGCCAGCAAGTGAAGGCGCCAGGCGAGGCCAAGTCCGATGTCTGGCAGATCGTCGAGTTCTCCAAGCGCTTCAAGGTCGAGGAGGTCTGGCCGCCCGAGCTCCTGAAGCAGACGCCCGAGTACCGCGGCAAGACGCTGTACGACGTGCTCTTCGCCAATGGGCAGGTGAACAAGTTCCCCGGCGGCGACAACGACGAATCGCGTCATTTCGGGTTCTACCTGCAGAAGGGACTGTTCGAGGAGTACGCGCAGTTCGGGCGCGGCAAGGCGCACGACCTCGCCGACTTCGACACCTATCACAAGGTGCGCGGCCTGCGCTGGCCGGTGGTCGACGGCAAGGAAACGAAATGGCGCTTCCGCGAGGGCTACGACCCGTACGTGAAGAAAGGCGAGGGCGTGCGCTTCTACGGCAAGCCCGACGGCAAAGCGGTCGTGATCGCCGTGCCCTACGAGCCGCCACCTGAAGTGCCCGACAAGGAGTACGACCTGTGGCTCTGCACCGGGCGCGTGCTCGAGCATTGGCATAGCGGCTCCATGACGCGGCGCGTGCCGGAGCTTCACCGCGCGCAGCCCGAGGCGCTCGTCTTCATGCACCCGAACGACGCGAAGAAGAGAAAGCTCCTGAACGGCCAGGAAGCGAGGCTCACCTCGCGCCGCGGCGAGATCCGCGCGCGCATCGAGATCCGCGGCCGCAACGAGCCGCCCGAGGGACTGGTGTTCGTGCCGTTCTTCGACGAGGGGCGCCTCGTGAACAAGCTGACGCTGGACGCCACCTGCCCGATCTCGCGCGAGACCGACTACAAGAAGTGCGCCGTCAAGGTAACGAAGGTATGAGGCTGCTTCTCGCTCTTGTATTGAGCTTGACCTTCACGCTGTCTTTTTCACAAGAAGAGGCAGTAAGACCCATCCGCGGCAAGGTGCCGATTCCTGACACCAACCCGTCGGACACCTACCGCATGGAACGGCACGACCGCACGATCCGGCGCGCGCACAAGTGGCAGCCGCCGATCATCCCGCATCACATCCGGGGCTACCAGATCACGAAGAACGTGAACACCTGCATGACCTGCCACAGCAAGAAGGCCGCGCCGGAGAGCGGCGCTACGCCGGTCGGCAAGTCGCACTACCTCGATCGCGAGGGCAAGGAGCATCCCAACATCTCGACGCGGCGCTACTTCTGCCTGCAGTGCCATGTGCCGCAATTCGACGCCGAGCCCCTGGTAGGGAATACGTATACGCCATGAAGCAATGGATCAAGCGCGTCGGGCCGTGGACCATCGTGGGGCTTTTCGCCGCCGGGATCATTTTCTGGGGTGGCTTCAACTGGTCGTTCGAGCTCACCAACACGGAGCCCTTCTGCATCTCGTGCCACGAGATGCAGGAGAACGTGTTCAAGGAATACCAGCACACGGTGCATTACACCAACCGCTCGGGGGTGCGCGCGACCTGCCCGGACTGCCACGTGCCGAAGGAATGGGGGCCGAAGATCGTGCGCAAGATCCGCGCGTCGAACGAGCTCTGGCACAAGTTCGTCGGCAGCGTCGAGACGCCGGAGAAGTTCCAGGCGAAGCGCCTCGCGCTCGCCGAGCACGAGTGGGCGCGCATGAAGGCGAACGACTCGCAGGAGTGCCGCAACTGCCACAAGTTCGAGTACATGGACTTCTCCGAGCAGGGGCGGCGCGCGGTGCGCACCCACAGCAGCGCCTTCGACGAGGGCAAGACCTGCATCGAGTGCCACAAGGGGATCGCGCACCAGCTGCCGCCGATATACCAGGAGATCGGCGCCCCCCGAGCGGTGGCGGCGCGCTAGTTTCTGCAACAATTGCGATGTGCTGGAGGCGGCCGGCCTGGAATGCGAGCGCGGCGGGCGAACGCTGTTTCGCTCGCTTTCGCTTTCGCTCCAGCCGGGTGAATCGCTGCGCATCTCGGGCGCCAACGGCAGCGGCAAGACGAGCCTGCTTCGAATCCTGTGCGGGCTCGCGGCGCCGAGCGCGGGCGAAGTGCGCTGGCACGGAAGCCCGATCCGGGAGCTGAAGGAAGAGTACGCGAAGCAGCTCGTCTACCTGGGCCACTCGTCGGCGGTGAAGGGCGACCTCACCGCCGCGGAGAACCTGTCGATCACATGCACGCTTGCCGGTCTGCAAGTACGGAAAACCGCGCTCCATGCCGCCCTCGAGCGATTTGGGCTCGGTGCGAGCGCCGTCCCGGTAAGGAAGCTCTCCCAGGGCCAACGCCGCCGGGCAGCGCTGGCGCGGCTATGCCTGTCGGCTGCCGTCCCGCTCTGGCTGCTCGACGAGCCGTTCTCGGCGCTCGACGCCACCGGCATCGAGCTCCTGAGGGCGCTCCTTCTCGAACACCTGGCGCGCCGCGGCGCGGTCGCCTTCACCACGCACCAGGATCCCGGCATCGCTGCGACGCACGTGGTGGATCTCGGCTGACGTGCTCGCCGCCGCCCGCTGCGTTGTCTACCGCGACCTGCTGCTCGCCGTGCGGCGCCCGGGCGACGTGGCGACCGCGCTCCTTTTTTTCGTCATCGTGGCGAGCCTTTTTCCGCTCGGCATCGGCGCGGAGCCGAACCTGCTGCGCGCGGTGGCGCCGGGCGTGATCTGGGTCTCGGCGCTGCTCTCGTGCATGCTCTCGCTTGGGCGCCTTTTCGCCGCCGACCACGACGACGGCACCCTCGAGCAGATGCTGCTCGGCGCCGCGCCGCTCGGAGTGGTCGTGGCGGCGAAGGCGTTCGCCCACTGGCTGGTATCGGGGCTGCCGCTCGTCGCGATCGCGCCGCTCGTCGCACTCCAGTACGACCTCCCGCCCGCGCTCTACGGCGTGCTTGCCTTATCATTGCTCCTGGGCACGCCGGTGCTGAGCCTGATCGGCGCTATCGGCGCCGCGCTCATTCTCGGGACACGAGGGGGCGGCGTCCTGCTCGCCCTGCTGGTCCTGCCGCTGTATGTGCCGGTGCTGATCATGGGCGCGGGCAGCATCGAGATGGCGGAGGCCGGGCTGGGCGCAGGCGGCCAGGTGCTGCTGCTCGGCGCCATGCTGCTCGTCGCCGCCGCGTTCGCTCCCTGGGCGATCGCCGCGGCCCTGAGGATTTCGTCGGAATGAGATGGTTCTGGTACGCCTCGCCGCAGACATTCTTCCCGCTCGCGGGAAGGCTCGCGCGCTGGAGCGCCGCCGCGGCGGTAGTGCTTATGCTCGTCGGGCTCTACATCGGATTTTTCGTCGCGCCCACCGACGCCCAGCAGGGCGAGGCCTACCGCATCATCTTCATTCACGTGCCGGCGGCGTGGATGTCGATGTTCATCTACGTTGTGATGGCGTTCTGGGCCGCGGTCGGACTCGCGCTCAACACGCGGCTCTCGGGGATGATGGCCGCGGCGCTCGCCCCCACCGGGGCGCTCTTCACTTTCATCGCGCTGTGGACCGGCGCGCTGTGGGGACGCCCGACCTGGGGCACGTACTGGGTGTGGGGCGACGCGCGCCTCATGTCGGAGCTGATCCTGCTCTTCCTTTACTTCGGCGTGATGGCGCTGCGCGCGGCGATCGACGATCCGCGGCGCGCCGACCGGGCGGCGGCGGTGCTGGCAATCGTCGGCGTGGTCAACATCCCGATCATCTACTACTCGGTGCAGTGGTGGAACACGCTGCACCAGGGCGCCTCGGTGAGCCTGACGGCCGCGCCGAAGATGGCCGCCACGATGCTCACCGGCATGCTGATCATGGCGCTCGCGTTCTGGATGTACAGCATCGCGGTCACCCTCATGCGCGTGCGCTGCATCATCCGCGAGCGCGGAGTTGCATGACGGATTTTCTTGCCATGGGGGGATACGCCTGGTACGTGTGGGGCTCGTACGGCGTAACGTTCGCCTGCCTGGCGATTGAAGTGTTCTTGTTATGGAGAAGGAGCCGTGAAACCGAGGCATAAGCGCATCCTCGCCATCGTCGGCGGCCTCGCCGCGCTCGGCGCGGCCACGGCGCTCGTGCTGACGGCGTTCCAGGAGAACCTCGTGTTCTTCTTCACGCCTTCGCAGGTGGCGGCCAACGAGGCGCCCCAGGGGCGCACCTTCCGCATCGGCGGCATGGTGGAGAAAGGCAGCGTGCAGCGCTCGGGCATCGAGGTGCGTTTCGTCGTCACCGACACCGCCAAGAGCATTCCGGTCGTGTACAGCGGCGCGCTGCCCGACCTTTTCCGCGAGGGCAAGGGCGTCGTCGCGCAGGGCCAGCTTGGCTCGGACGGCGTGTTCCGCGCGCGCGAGGTGCTTGCGAAGCACGACGAGAACTACATGCCTCCCGAAGCCGCGCACGCGGTGGAAAAGGCGCAAAGGACTCTGCAGGCCAAATGATCCCCGAACTCGGACAACTCGCGCTGTGCCTCGCCCTGGCGGTTGCGCTGGTGCAGGGAATTTTTCCATTGATCAACCCCGGGTCTGCCGCGCTCGCGCGCGGAGCGGCCCAGGCGCAGGCGCTGCTCGTCGCCTTCGCGTTCGGTTGCCTCACCTACGCCTTCGTCAACAACGATTTCTCGGTGCAGTACGTCGCGATGCACTCGAACAGCGCGCTGCCGCTGCACTACCGCATCTCCGGCGTATGGGGCGGACACGAAGGCTCGTTCCTGCTCTGGTGCCTGATGCTTGGCGTGTGGATGCTGGCGGTCGCCACGTTCAGCGCGCATCTGCCCGGAGAGATGGTGGCGCGCGTGCTCGGCGTGATGGGCGTGCTGAGCGCGGGCTTCATCGCGTTCATGCTGTTCACCTCCAATCCCTTCGACCGCCTGTTCCCGGCGCCGCCCGACGGCCGCGACCTGAATCCGCTGCTGCAGGACCCCGGCATGGTCCTGCACCCGCCGATGCTCTACATGGGCTACGTCGGCTTCTCGGTGGCGTTCGCGTTCGCCGTAGCAGCGCTGCTCTCGGGCCGGCTCGACGCCGCCTGGGCGCGCTGGTCGCGTCCCTGGACCACGGTCGCCTGGGTGTTCCTCACGCTCGGCATCGCGCTCGGCAGCGGCTGGGCGTACTACGAGCTCGGCTGGGGCGGCTGGTGGTTCTGGGACCCGGTGGAGAACGCTTCCTTCATGCCCTGGCTCGTCGGCACCGCGCTCATCCATTCGCTCGCGGTGACCGAGAAGCGCGGCGGCTTCCGCAGCTGGACGGTGCTGCTGGCGATCGTGGCTTTCGCGCTGAGCCTGCTCGGCACGTTCCTCGTGCGCTCGGGCGTGCTTACCTCGGTGCACGCTTTCGCGGTGGACCCGAAGCGCGGCATCTTCATCCTGGGGCTGTTCGGCCTTTTCATCGGAGGCGCGCTGGCGCTCTATGCCTGGCGCACCTCGCGCATCGGCGCGGGCGGCGCCTTCGAGCCGGTGTCGCGCGAAAGCCTGCTGCTCGCGAACAACGTACTTCTCGCCGCCGCGGCGGCGACCGTGTTCCTCGGGACGCTCTATCCGCTCGCGCTCGACGCGCTCGGCGCGGGCAAGATCTCGGTCGGGCCGCCTTACTTCGAGACCGTGTTCGTGCCGCTCATGGCGCCGGCGCTCTTCCTCATGGGGGTCGGCCCGCTCGCGCGCTGGAAGCGCGCCAGCCTCCCGGAGCTCGCGGTGCGGCTGCGCTGGGCGCTCGGCGTCAGCCTGGCCCTCGGCTTGCTCCTTCCGCTTGTCTTCGGCGACTGGCGCGCCATGGTCGGCTTCGGGCTTGCGCTTGCGGCGTGGATCGTCATCGCCGCATTGATGAGCTTCAAGGGAACGCTCGGCCACACCCGCGCCCATTACGGCATGGTCACCGCCCATATCGGGGTGGCGATGTTCGTCGTCGGCGTGACGCTGGTGAAAGCCTACGAGGCCGAGCGCGACGCCAACATGAAGCCCGGTGACAGCGTCGCGCTTGGCGCTTACGCGTTTCGCCTGGAAGGCATCACCAACGTCAAAGGTCCCAACTACGTCGCGGCGCGCGCCACGGTGGCGGTGACGCGCAACGGCAATCCGGTCACGACGCTGTACCCGGAACGGCGTGTGTACACGGTGCAGGAACAAGTGATGACCGAGGCGGCGATCTCGCCGGGGCTGACCGGGGACCTCTACGTCTCGCTCGGCGATCCGCTCGAGGGCGGCGCGTGGCTCGTCAAGGTCCAGCACAAGCCCTTCATCGACTGGATCTGGGGCGGCTGCCTGATCATGGCGATCGGCGGCGTGCTGGCCGCTGCCGACAGAAGGTACAGGGTCAAAGCGACCAAGCGCAGCCCGGTGGCGGAAGCCGCTGCATGAAGAAAGTCTGGCTGCCGCTCGGCTTCGTCGCGCTTCTCGTGCTGCTCGCGATCGGGCTCAAGCTCAACCCGCGCGAGGTTCCCTCGCCGCTCATCGGCAAGCCCGCGCCGCATTTCGAGCTGCCGCTGCTGCACGAGCCCGACAAGCGTTTCTCGCAGAAGGACATGCTCGGAGCCGTGTGGGTGCTGAACGTGTGGGCTTCGTGGTGCCCGCCGTGCCTTCAGGAGCACCCGGTGGTCACCGAGCTCGCCAAGAGCGTCGCGGTGATCGGGCTCAACTACAAGGACGCGCGCGAAGACGCGCTGCCCTGGCTCAAGCGCAACGGCGACCCGTACCGCCTCTCCGTCTACGACGCCGCGGGCAGGATCGCGATCGACTATGGCGTATACGGCGTTCCGGAGACATACGTGATCGATCAGCGCGGCGTCATCCGCTACAAGCACATCGGCCCGCTCACGCCCGAGATCGCTCGCAACAAGCTCGAGCCGCTGGTGAAGGAGCTGCGCTCTCGTGGCTAGGCTGCTTCTGTTTTTTGCATTAGCTGCACCCCTCGGGCTTCTTGCTCAAGATGACGACATTGACAAGCGCGTCACCGCGCTAGCCGTCGAGCTGCGCTGCCTGGTGTGCCAGAACCAGACGCTCGCCGATTCGAACGCGCCGCTCGCGGTCGACCTGAGGAACCAGATCCGCGAGCAGCTGAAGGCGGGCAAGAGCGAGCAGGACGTGGTCGACTTCATGGTTGCGCGCTACGGCGACTTCGTGCTTTACCGCCCGCCTCTCAAGGCGAGCACGGTGGCGCTGTGGACCGGGCCGTTCGTGATCCTCGTCTTCGGCGCCTGGCTGCTCATCCGGCGCATCCGCAGCCGCCCCGCCGCGGAGCCGCAGCTCAGCGAGGCCGAGCGCGAGCGCGCCGCGAAGCTCCTCGAATGACGGTTTTCTGGCTCGTCGGCGCCGCGCTCGCCGCGGCAGTCCTCGTTCTCGTCGTAAGGCCGCTCCTGAAGGCGTCCGGCGCGCCAGCCGTTTCGCGCCGCGACGCGAACATCTCGATCCACCGCGACCAGCTGCGGGAGCTCGACGCAGACCTGCGCGCCGGCCTGCTCGCCCAGGCGGACTACGAGCGCGCGCGGCGTGAGCTCGAGGCGCGCGCGCTCGCGGAAGCGGGCGGCGGTGCCGAACGCCCCACGCCCGCGCGCGGCCGCGGCGTCGCGTGGGCGGTCGGCGTGGGCGTGCCTGTACTCGCCGCTGTGCTCTACCTCCTTGTCGGGAGTCCCGGCGCGCTCTTCCCGCGGTCCGATCCCCACGCCATCACGGTGCAGCAGCTAGAGGTGATGGTGGAGCGGCTCGCCACGCGCTTGCGCGAAAGCCCCGACGACATCGAGGGATGGAAGCTCCTCGGGCGCTCCTATAGCGCGCTCGGGCGCTTTCCCGAATCGGCCACGGCCTATGCCAAGGCGGCGGTGCTCGAGCCGCGCGATGCCCAGCTCCTCGCCGACTTCGCCGACGTGCTCGCCATGGCGCAAGGCCAGCGTCTGGAAGGCGAGCCCGAGAAGCTCATCGCGCGCGCGCTGGAGCTCGACCCGAAGAACCTCAAGGCCCTCGCGCTCGCCGGCACCGCCGCGTACGCGCGCAAGGACTACGCCACGGCGGCGGCGCAGTGGGAAAAGATGCTGCCGCTCGTTCACCCCGACTCGGAGGACGCGCGCGCCATCCGCTCCAATGTGCAGGAAGCACGTGCGCTAGCGGGAATTAAGGAAGAAAAGAAAGAAGCAACGCGGGCGGTGAAGGGAACGGTCTCCATTCATTCCAAAGTCAAGTCGAATGCATCGCCCGAAGACACGGTGTTCATCTTCGCGCGCGCGGTCGAAGGCCCGCCGATGCCGCTCGCCGTGCAGCGGGTCAAGGTGCGCGAGCTTCCCGTCGCCTTTGCCCTCGACGACTCGATGGCGATGGCTCCGGGCATGAATCTCTCGGCGCATCCGCGCATCGTGGTGGTGGCGCGCGTGTCGCGTAGCGGCAGCCCGGCCGCGCAGCCGGGCGACCTTCAGGGAGCGAGCGCCCCGGTCGCGAACGACGCGAGCGGCGTCGCGGTGGTGATCGACAGCGTAGTGAAGTAGACGCTAGGGCGCGATCGCGGCGCGATACGCGCCGGGCGGCTCGATCGCGAGCGGCTTTCC
>DATADT010000082.1:0-2777 GCA_036258355.1 Burkholderiales bacterium | reverse complement strand
GGTGCAGTTCGTCGCCGAGCAGGCGCCCGCCCTGGGCAAGATCGAGGCCGGCGCCGTGGTGCAGGCGCTTGCCGAGGCGAACCCCGACGCGATCTTCAGCTCGCTGTTCGCCGCCGACCTGCAGAAGTTCGTGCGCGAAGGAAATACGCGCGGCCTTTTCAAGAACACGGTCGTGTTCAACCTGCTGGGCGGAGAGCCGGAATACCTCGATCCGCTCAAGGACGAGACCCCCGCAGGCTGGTGGGTGACGGGCTATCCCTGGAGCGAGATCAATACGCCGGAGCACAAGGCGTTCCGCGACGCGTACCAGAAGCGCTGGAACGACTATCCGCGGCTCGGCTCGGTGGTCGGCTATACCGCGCTCTACGCCGTGGCGAATGCCATCCGCAAGGCGAAATCGGCTGACACCGAAAAGCTGGTCGAAGCGCTCAAGGGCCTGCAGATGCAGACGCCCTTCGGCCCGATCACGTGGCGCGCCGTCGACCACCAGTCGACCATGGGCGCGTATGTCGGCCAGCTCGCGAAGAAGGACGGCAAAGGCACCATGGTGAACTGGCGCTACGCCGACGGCGCGAAGCACCAGCCCTCCGACGAGGAAATCCGCAAGCTGAGGAAAGAAGACTAGGCTCAGGATTGAGCGGCCCGGCCGTACTCCTGCAATTCCTCAACGGGCTCGCGGGCGCGAGCTCGCTCTTCCTGGTCGCAGCGGGGCTGTCGCTCATCTTCGGCGTCAGCCGGATCGTCAACTTCGCCCACGGCTCGCTCTACATGCTCGGCATGTACCTGGCCGTGTGGCTGTCGGAGAAGGTCGGCTTCTGGGCGAGCGTGCCGCTCGCCGCGCTCGGCGTCGCGCTGCTCGGCGCGCTGGTGGAAGTGCTGCTGCTGAGAAGAATCTACCGCGCGCCCGAGCTGCTACAGCTGCTCGCGACATTCGCGCTGGTGCTCGTCATCAAGGACCTCGCGCTCTGGGCATGGGGCCCGGAAGACATGCTCGGTCCCCGCGCGCCGGGGTTGAGCGGCGCGGTCACCATCGCCGGCCGGCAGTTCCCGCAGTACGACCTCTTCCTGATCGTGCTCGGCCCGGCGGTGTTCGTGCTTCTCCACTTGCTGCTTACGAGGACCCGCTTCGGCATCCTGGTTCGCGCGGCGACGGAGGATCGCGAAATGGCGGGCGCTCTGGGCGTGAACCAGCGCCTGCTCTTCAGCACTGTGTTCGCGCTCGGCGCCGCGCTTGCCGGGCTAGGGGGCGCGATGGCGATCCCTCGCGAGCCCGCGAACCTGGAAGTGGACCTCGCAGTGGTTTCGGACGCCTTCGTCGTCGTGGTGCTCGGCGGCCTGGGATCCATACCCGGGGCGTTCCTCGCCGCGCTGCTGATCGCGGAGGTGAAAGCGTTCTGCATCGGGCTGGGCTACTCGAAACTCACGCTGGTCGCCGAATTCATCGTCATGGCGGTGGTCCTGGTGCTGCGCCCGTGGGGACTGCTCGGGCGGCCGCTCGCCGAAGCCCGCGCTCTGCCGGCCGAGCAGGCGCTCGCCGCTTTCTTCCCGCAACGCGCCCTCCTCGCGGGCTTGGCCGCGCTCGCGTTAGTGCCGCTGCTCGCCGATGCGTACACGCTCGTGCTTCTCACCGACGTCTTCGTGTTCGCGCTCTTTGCCGTCAGCCTGCATTTCATCCTCGGACCGGGAGGGATGGTTTCGTTTGGCCATGCCGCCTACTTCGGGCTCGGCGCCTATGCCGCCGCCCTTCTCCTGCTGCGCTATCGCCTGCCGATGGAGTGGGCGCTGCTGGCGGCGCCGCTCGCCGCGCTGGCGGGCGCCGCGGTGTTCGGCTGGTTGTGCGTGCGGCTCTCGGGCATCTACCTCGCGATGCTGACGCTCGCGCTGGCGCAGATCGTCTGGTCGGTCGCGTTTCAGTGGGATGCGGTCACGGGCGGCTCGAACGGGCTGGTTGGGGTCTGGCCCGCGCCGTGGCTGGCTTCGAGGACCGCCTACTTCTACGCCACGCTGGCATTGAGCGCCGCGTCGATTGCCTGCCTCTGGCGAATCCTTGCCTCGCCGTTCGGTAATGCCCTGCGCGCGAGCCGCGACTCGCCGGTGCGCGCGGAAGCCATCGGCATAGATGTGCGCGCCCAGCGCTGGGCTGCTTTCATGCTCGCCGGAACCGCCGCCGGGCTTGCCGGCGCGCTGTTCGCGTTCTCCAAGGGCTCGATCTCTCCCGAAACGCTCTCGGTGCCGCGCTCGGTGGACGCACTGGTGATGGTCCTGCTCGGCGGCGTTCAGACCCTGACCGGGCCGGTGTGGGGAGCGGCGCTCTTCACCTGGCTGGAGGACGCGGTCGCGCGCGAGATCGCATATTGGCGCGCCGCCATCGGCGCGGTGATTCTGCTCCTGGTGCTCGCCTTCCCCCAAGGCATCGCCGGCGCCCTCGGCAAATGGCGCTCTCGGTAAAGAACCTGTCGAAGGCCTACGGCGGCGTCCAAGCCGTGCGCGACGTCTCCTTCAGCGTCGCGCCGGGCGAGATGGTGGCGATCATCGGCCCGAACGGCGCCGGCAAGACGACCTGCTTCAACATGCTGAACGGGCAGCTCGCGCCGGACGGCGGCGACATCCGGCTGGACGGAACGAGCCTCGTCGGGCTGCCGCCGCACCGCGTTTCACGCCTCGGCGTGGGACGCACTTTCCAGGTGACGGCCACCTTCGGCTCCATGAGCGTGCGCGAGAACGTGCAGACCGCGCTTCTCTCGCACCATGGGCGGAACTACTCGATGTGGACCCGC
>DATADT010000081.1:0-2012 GCA_036258355.1 Burkholderiales bacterium | reverse complement strand
AGAAGGAGCTGCGGATCGCAGCGGCAGCCGGTGAGGTCACCGATGAGATGCAGACCGTTCATTTACCGTACCCTCCAAAATGCGAAGGCGCAGCCTGCCGCGTATCGGGAGTCCAGGCCACGCCTTCCATTCGCGCCTTGCAGCGCACAGTGCTCGTCGATCGAGCTCAACTCGTGCAATACCTCCTGGGTCTCAGGTTTGCCCTCGGATCTCGCGCACGATGTCTTCGCAAACACCGTCGATCAATCTTCGAGCGATCGAGATTTTGCTTGGAAGTTTCGGCAATTGCAATACTTCGAACCATCTGGCGTCCTCGATCTCGCCCGCCTGCGGCCGCAGCTCGCCGCTCTGCCACTCGCACACGAACGCGATCATGAGCGAGTGCGGGAACGGCCACGGCTGGCTCGCGAAGTAGCGCGCGCGCCCGACGCGCACGCCGGCCTCCTCGGCCACCTCGCGCGCGAGGCACTGCTCGAGCGACTCGCCCGGCTCGACGAAGCCGGCAAGCGCGCTGTACATGCCGGGCGGGAAGTGCGGGCTGCGGGCGAGGAGAATTTGGCATTCCTTCCTCACCAGGGCCATCACTGCCGGAGCGACCCGCGGATAGGCCGTCAGCTTGCACGCGGGGCACACCCGCGCGCGCTCGTCGCGCTTCGGCTCGGTCGGCGTGGCGCAACGACCGCAGAACTGGTGGTCGCGGTCCCATTGCAGGAGCTGGAACGCACGGCCAGCCAGGGCGAAAAGATCGTCGTCGAGCACCGAGAAGAGCGGCCGCAGCCCCTCCCACGCCAGGCCGGCAGGCGCGTCGGCTTCCGGAGCGAGCTCAGCGGCGAAGCAATCGACGCCCCCCAAGCGGCCCAGATACAGTCGCCTCACGGTGCGCTCATACAAGTAGTCGTGGTTTTTTAGCAACGGCAGGCGGGCCCAGGCCGGCCTCAGCCGAAAGCGCGGGTCGTCGCTCGGGCGCTCGGGCGCGCCGAGCTCGATCAGCAGCTTGTCTCCTCGATACACGAACCAGTGCGCCTCGCCGCTCGGCTCGCCGAAGACCAGCGGCTCGAACTGAACCGGCGCGCGGAAGGGGAGCTCGCTCATTTCGACCGTAAACGCGATGAGTATAATTTGCCGCCTCCCATGGATTCCTCCGTAACGGCTAGGGCTTCCGAGGCCGAGCTCGCCAATTCGCTTCGCGCGCTCGCCATGGACGCGGTGGAGGCCGCGAAATCCGGCCACCCGGGCATGCCGATGGGCATGGCGGAGATTGCGGTGGCGCTCTGGAAGCGGCACCTGCGCCACAACCCGGCGAATCCCGCCTGGCCCAACCGCGACCGCTTCGTGCTCTCCAACGGGCACGGCTCCATGCTGCTCTATAGCCTCTTAAACCTCACCGGGTACGACCTGCCGATGGAGGAGCTCAGGCGCTTCCGCCAGCTCGGCTCCAAGACACCCGGCCACCCCGAGCGCGGCTGCGCTCCCGGCGTGGAGACCACCACCGGGCCGCTTGGCCAGGGATTCGCCAACGCCGTAGGCATGGCGCTCGCCGAAAAGCTCCTCGCCGCGCAGTTCAACCGCCCGGGACTGGACCTCATCGACCACTACACCTACGTCTTCATGGGCGACGGCTGCATGATGGAGGGCATCTCGCACGAGGCCGGGTCGTTCGCGGGCACGCTGGGCCTGGGCAAGCTGATCGCCTTCTACGACGATAACGGCATCTCGATCGACTCGGAGAAAGGCCACATCGCGCACTGGTACACCGACGATGTGCCGAAGCGCTTCGCCGCCTACGGTTGGCAGGTCATCCCCAACGTGGACGGCCACGACGTGGAGGCCGTGGACCGGGCGACCCGCAAGGCGAAGCGCGAGAAGGCGCGTCCGACGCTGATCTGCTGCAAGACCGTGATCGCGAAGGGCGCGCCCAAGAAGGCGAACACCGGGGCTGCACACGGCGCGCCGCTCGGCCCCGATGAAGTCGCGGCGACGCGCCAGGCGATCGGCTGGACGCATGCGCCGTT
>DATADT010000080.1:0-5739 GCA_036258355.1 Burkholderiales bacterium | reverse complement strand
GCTCGTGCAGGAGACGCAGGAGGCGATGCGCGAGATCGCACGCGCGGCGCGCACGATGCGCTTGCTCGCCGATTACCTGGAGCGCCACCCCGAAGCGCTGCTCGTCGGCAAACGGGAGGACGGCAAGTGACCCGCGCCGCGCTGCTCGTTCCGCATCTCATCCTGCTCGCCGCGCTGATCGGGGGGTGCGGAAGCTCGCCCAAGTCGCAGTTCTACACGCTGAGCCCCAGCGGCGCGATGCCGAGCGCCGGCGGCGGCGCGGCCGTGCCGCCCGCCCCCGCGGCCTACAGCGTGAGCATCGGCCCGGTGAGCGTGCCGGAAATCGTGGACCGGCCGCAGTTCGTGGTGAGCCTCGCGGCCAACCAGGTCGAGTTCGCTGAGCAGGCGCGCTGGGCGGAGCCGCTGAACCGGGCCATTCCCCGTGTCATCGCGGCCAACCTCGCCCATTCCCTGCCCGACGCGAGAGTCTCGGCGAGTTTACGGGACGGCGATTACCGGGTGCTGGTCGACATCCAGCGCTTCGAGTCCGTGCGCGGCGACGCGGTGACCCTCGATGCGCTCTGGAGCGTGCGGCCCGTCAAGGGCGCCGCGCCGCGCACCGGCCGCTCGGTGGTGCGCGAGGCCGTCGCCGGCAAGGACTACGACGGGCTGGCCGCGGCGCACAGCAAGGCGCTCGGCGTGCTCAGCGACGAAATCGCGCAGGCGATCCGAGCCTACGGGGCGCCAGCCAAATGATGAACGCGATTGCGCGGGGCTGGTACTTCGGGCCCTGATTACTTCTTCGGCTTGTAGCTGAATTTCTGGCCGCCGATGCTCGCCTCGTACATCAGCCCGCCCTTCGCCACGGTGAAGACCGCCATTCCCTTCTGGTAACCGCCGCGGGTCTTGGCATCGTGCTGGCCGCCGCTTGCGCCCGCGCCGGTCCCTGCCGTGCCGGCCTGCGCCTGCGCTCCGGCGGTGATCGCCACCGCGCTCGCCTGCGCGCCGAACTCGAAGTTACCGCCGGTGAATTCGTCGAAGGCGCGTTTGTCCTCGAAGAAGATGATCTGGCTGTACGCCTGGCCGCCGAGCTGAAGGCCGACGGTGACCTGCGTCATCGACGTGTCGCCGACGTAAGCGGCTTTTTGGTACACGCGCCCCGTGCCGTACGCGCCGCCGACTCCGACGCCGCCCTTGCCGATGGTCGGGAACAGCGCATAGCCGTAGCTCGAGCCGAAGAACTTGCCGCTCTCGCCGGCGTTTTTGAATACCTTGATCGAGTCGTCGTAATCATCCGCGAGCACCGGGGCCAACGGCAGTACGAAAAGAACGCCGAGCAACAATCCAGACAGTCTTGCGCGCATATGCACCTCTAGGTCGTTTGTCTACTCTTATTATACGCTTGGCACGCTTCTCGCTGGCGCTTGTAGCGATGGCATCCGATGAACAACAAATCAGGCGCTTGATGGAAGAGTGGCGCCGGCGAGTGTCGTCGGGAGACGTCGAAGGCCTGCTCGCGCTGACGGCCGACCATGCCGTGTTTCTCACTCCGGGACACGCGCCGATGACCAAATCCGATTTCGCCGCGAGGTTCAACCGGGTCACGGCAAATGTCCGGGTCGAGCCGAGATACCAGGTGAAGGACCTCGGCATTTCCGGCGACCTCGCTTACGCGTGGTCGCACCTGACGCTGGTGTTCACCGCCAAGATGGGCGGCGGGCGCACCGAGCGCTCCGGCCACGTGCTCGCCATCTTCCGCAGGAACTCGGCCGGCGTCTGGCAGCTTGCGCGCTCCGCGAAGCTGATCCCGGCCGTGGACATCTCCGACAGGCTTTAGCTACACCACCGCGCTGCGCTGGGGCGGTCTGGTCTATTGTGACGCCAGGAGATGGCCCGTATGGGGAAAGTCATCGGCTTACTGCTGGGAGTCCTGGTGCTCGCTCACGGCTGCGCGCAGCTCTCGCCACCTCAACCGCAAACTCTCGCCGGAACGTCGTGGCAGCTCGTGAAGTTCGAAGGCGGGGACGGCACGGTGCGCACGCCGGACGACAAGTCGAAATACACGCTCGCGTTCGCCGACGACGGTGTGTTCAACGTGCGCTTCGACTGCAACCGCGGCCGCGGCGGATGGAAGTCGCCCGCGCCCAAGCAGCTCGAGTTCGGCGCGATGGCGATGACCCGCGCCGCGTGCCCGCCGGGATCGCTGCACGACCAGCTCGTCAAGCACTGGCCGTACGTGCGCTCCTACCTCATCAAGGGCGGCCATCTGTACCTCTCGCTCATGGCCGACGGCGGCGTCTACGAGTTCGAGCCGGCTCGCTAGCCACATCAGGCTTGGCCGCGCTTTGCGCGCTCGCCGGGTGCGCGGGCCTGCTGCGCCGGCTATGGCTCGGATTCCTGTCGATCCTGCCGATCGAATGGCTGCTATGAGCGCTTGAGCGCCGCGTAGAACGTGAGGGCGCGCGCTGCCAAATGGAGCAGCTTGCGCGGACCGATGAGCGCGACCGCGCCTACGACGAGGGAAGCAAGCACGGGGTAGTAGCGCACATACGCCACCACCCGGTTCACTGCGGCGGCCTTGCGCGCGAGCGGCTCGAGGGCGGCGAGGAGGGCGGTGCGCTGCGCGGAGGAGCGCTCGATGAGCTCCTGGCGGCGCTGCGCCAGCCCTTGCTTGCGGTTCATTGCCGGATCGTGTTCAAGTCGCGCTGCAGCTCGGAGATGGTGGCGTCGAACGCGCGCGGCTTCGCTTCCGCGAGGCGGCGCAGCAGCCACGCCACGATTCCCGCGGCGACGAAGAAGAACACCGCCACGCCCACCGTGGCGGCGAGGCGGTTCTCCGGGTCGGCGTGAAGGACGAGCGCCAAGGCGACGAACCCGAGGCCGAGCGCCACCAGCACAAGAACCGCCAGCCCGCCGATGACCGCGGTGGCGAGGCGCGCGAGCTCCTCGCGAAGCTCGGTGCCGAAGAGCTCGAAGCGGGTGCGCCCGAGGTCGAGCAGCCCGGCGACGAAGTTCCGCGCCGACTCCAGCAGCCCGGTGCTCATTTGCGCGTCAGCAGCACGCCGATCACCAGGCCGACGGCGGCGGCCATGCCAAGCGCCGCGAACGGGTGCCTGCGCACCTGGCCCTCGATCTCGTCGCCCGCGCCTTCGAGCCGCGCGCGCGCGCCGCGCAGCGCTTCCTCGGCGCGGCCGCGCAGCTCTTTCAGGCGCTCCGCGCTCTCGCTTCCTGTGGCGGAGAGCAGCTCCTCCGCCGCGGTCACCACTGTGCGCAGCTCCGACAACAGCTTCTCACCGGCTGCTTCCATGATCGTCTCCCTTCAAGTGCAAAACATCGAGTTGTAGGGGAAAGGCGGGGTCGGGACATCGATCATCGGCGAGCCGCCTTGATACATCGGTCCGGGCTGCGTGGTGCCGCACGCGGCGAGGCCCAGCAGCAGCACGAAGCCAATCACCGGGATAAAGCGCATAGGGCCTCCTATATCCGATACGTGAGCTTCTCGAAGGACTTTTCCTTCAGGTACTCGCCAAGGTTCCAGCGCTCAACCTGCGCCAGCGTCTCGTCGAACTCTGCGCGCGGGATCGGTTTCAACACGAAGCGTTCGCCGCGCGTGAACTTCGAGTAGTCCCACTTGTGGGAATTCTTGAATTCCGGCGGGATGCACTTCTCCCACAGGGGAAGGTACTTCTGCAAATTCGAGTTTAGTGATTTCTCTGCCCGGTCCAAACCGCGCAGATAGGCGCGCACGTCCTCGAGCGGCGCGGTTTCGGGAACCCACCACAGCGTGTGGAACTCGTCCTTCATCACCATCCGCAGGCCGAGCTGGCGCGCCATATCGATCTGCGGCGGCAGCAGGCTCGCCGCCTCCACTTCCTTGCCGAGCAGCGCCTTGAGCCGCGCGCCGAAGCCGCCGGTGTTCACGACCTTGATGCTCTCGAGCGGCAGGTATTTTTCGAGCCGGAACGGAACGTTGAAGTGGCTGCCGGCGCGCATGCCGACCGAGACCGGCACGTCTTTCAGGTCCTCCGGACGGCGGATTTTCGAATCCGGCCGTACGAAGATCGCCCAAGGCGAGACTCCGTAGCAGTCGGGAACGAAGCGCCCCATGCCGGCCGAGGCGTTGGAGATGCTGCCCCACACGCAGGCACACTGGATCAGGCTCTTGTCGCCCTCGGCGTAGGGCTTGTCCTGCGGGCGCGACTTGTAGTCGAGATCCTTCCAGCTCGACTGCGTTCCGCGGAAGGTCTTGATGTCCCATTCGACCTCGATGCCTTCGTCGGCGAAGAAACCTTCCTGCTCGGCGACGAAGTCGTTCAGGCCCATCCCTTTGGGCGCGACGCGGACTTTGCGCATGGTTCGTCCTCTCAAAAACGATATGCTACGCCCGCGCTCGCGTAGTAGCTCGTCCGTTCCTCCGTGATCGGGCTCGAGGCTGCGTCATCCTGCAGAAAGCGGGCGTGCGCGCTTGCGATAAGCAGCCAGTGCCGGCCGAGCTCGTAGTTGCCCTCGACGCCGAGCGCGGTGTAGAGCAGCCCGCTGCCGTCGGCGCCATAGTAGGCGCGTACCCAGTCGCTGCTCCCCCAGGTGGCCTGGCCGAACACCCCGACCCCCAGGCGCTCCGAGCCATAGACGCCGACGCTGGCGCGCAGGTCCGTCTGGCTGCCGTTATCCGAATCGAAATGGAAGCGCGCGCGGGCAAGGAGGTTGACCGGCGCAGGCCCGAGGTGCGTGTCCCACTCCATGTGCACGCCGTACGAGGCGCCAGGGTCGAGGCCGGTACGGTCGTTTTCCTCCTCGTAAGCGATCTGCACGCCGGCAGCGAGCCCTTTGACAAGCTCGGCCCGCGCGCCGCCTTCGAGGAATCCTTGCGTAGTGCGTGCGAAAAGAATCGGGCCGTAGTAGCGCACGAGCGGTATGAGCATGAGCTCCTGATCGGACGAGCCGTCATACTCGGGGTGCGAGCGCACGGCGGCGCCAAGGTAAGTGCCGGGGTCCAAGGCTAGCGCCGTTGCAGGGACGAAGAGAGCGACTGCAATAAAGCGCCGCATGGGCGCTTTCTAGCACATTCGGAATGGCCGCAGGGCTAGGGGTACGGTATTTGCGGGCGCATCGCGAATCCCTCGCTGTAGCCTTGCGCGTACGCCGCGGTATCGACCGTGGTGTTGCAGCGGGCGGCATAGCGCTCCGCCTGGGAGCCCGCACCGAGGCGCCCGTCGCGCTGGCCGAGCGCGCGCCAGTCGGACCCGCAGTCGGATGCGCAGCCGGCAAGCAGCGCTGTGCCCAGGATCAGGAGTCTTCTCATGGTCTCTCTCCCCGGGGCAAACAGCGGTCGCAGGCGCTTTAGTCCAATCGAAGTGTGACGTGCACGGCGTCGCGCCCGCGCTTCCTTGTCATGCGAAGGCCGCTGCGCTCGAAGACCTTGAGCATCGGCGCATTGTCCGGCAGCACCTCGGCGAAGAGCTCCTCAAGCCCCGCGGCGCGGGCGATCTTCACCAGGTGCCGAAGGAGCAGGGACGCGATGCCGCGCCCCTGGTGCGCGTCCTCGACGGTAAAGGCGACTTCGGCGCGGCCGGGCTGAGCGACGATGTAGCGGCCGCCGCCGACGATCAGTGGCTTTCCCTCTTGCTCCACCACCGCGACCAGCGCGACGTGGCTCACGAAGTCGACGTTGGTGTAGTACTCGATTTCTTTCTCGGTAAATCCGCGCTTCGGCGAGAAAAAGCGCAGCGCAAGCGTTTCGCCGCTCGAGCGGCCGGCGGC
>DATADT010000079.1:0-4094 GCA_036258355.1 Burkholderiales bacterium | reverse complement strand
CGCGAGCCCGGGCTCGAGGGCGCGGTCGTGGTCACCGATCCTCAGAACGGCGAGATCCAGGCCCTGGTCGGCGGCCGGGATCCGCGCTTTCGCGGCTACAACCGCGCGCTCGACGCCTCGCGACCGGTCGGCTCGCTGCTGAAGCCGGCTATCTACCTCACGGCGCTGAGCGAGCCTTCCAAGTACACCTTGCTGACCCCGATCGACGACGGCCCGTTCGTATGGAAAAGCCGCGGCGCGCCCGACTGGCAGCCGGCGAACTACGACAAGAAATTTCACGGCATCGTGCCGCTGCGCACCGCGCTCGCGCAGTCCTACAACGCCGCCGCCGCGCGCCTCGGGACCCAGATCGGCATCGAGCGGGTGCTCGACACCGTAAGGCGTCTCGGCGTCGAGCGGCCGCTGCGCCCGTTCGCCTCTACCCTCCTCGGCGCGGTAGAGCTCAGTCCCTTCGAGGTCGCGCAGATGTACCAGACGATCGCGAGCGGTGGGTTCCGCTCCCCGCTGCGCGCGATCCGCGAGGTCACCACGCAGGAAGGCCGGCCCCTCACGCGCTATCCGCTCGCGGTGGAGCAGGTGTTCGCGCCAGAGCCGATCTACCTCCTCACGGCGGCGATGCAAGACGTGGTGCGCGAAGGCACGGCGCAAAGCCTGGGCAAGTTCCTGCCGCCGGACCTCGCGGTCGCGGGCAAGACCGGGACCACGGATGAGCAGCGCGACGCCTGGTTCGCCGGCTTCAGCGGCGACCGGCTCGCGATCGTCTGGGTCGGCTACGACGATAACCGCGCCGCGCGCCTTTCCGGGTCGGCCGCGGCGCTGCCGATCTGGGGCGACACGATGGCCGCACTCGCGCCCGAGCCGCTCGCGCTCGCGAAGCCCGAGCGCATCGAGCTCGTCTGGATCGACCCGCAGACCGGGTTGCGCGGCGGCGCGAGCTGCCCCGGCGCGACCGAAGTGCCTTTCGTGCAGGGCTCGGCCCCGCAGGAGCGCGCCCCCTGCTCCGGCGCCATGGATGCCGCGGTCGAGGCGGTCGGGCAGACAGTCGAGAAGGCGAGGAGCTGGCTCGAGCGCCTCTTCGGCCGATGAGGAAGCTCTCGCTTGTTCTGGTTTTGCTTGCGGGCTGCGCCACTCCGCCGGCCCCGCCCGAGACACGTCCCGCGCAACCCGAGCCGCCGCCGGTCACTCCGGCGCCAGCGCCTCCCAAGGAGAACATCGCGGTCGCCGGGCTCATGGAAACGGCGCGCGCCGATGCCGCCTCCGGCAATCTCGCCAGCGCGGCGGCCTCCATCGAGCGCGCGCTGCGCATCGAGCCCCGAAACCCGCGCCTGTGGCACGAGCTCGCGCGCGTGCGCCTCAAGCAGGCCCAGTACGCGCAAGCCGAGAACGTCGCCGCGCGCTCCAATTCCTGGGCGGGCGAGGATCGCGCGCTGCGCGCCGAGAACTGGCGGCTGATCGCCGAGTCCCGCCGCGCTCGCGGCGACACCGAAGGCGCGCAGAAGGCGCTCGAGCTTTCAAATCGCTAGAAATGAAGAGGCCGGCCAGTACCCGACGGGCCTGCGTCTCGTCGGGGCCTGGCCGGCCGCGAAATCAGGCCCTGACGTTGTCGCCGGGCCTCCCTCTGGTAAGTTCTTAAGTTCGTATTCGAGGTAGTTCATTTAACTACGTTTTCTTCTGATCCAGCTATGTAAAAAAGCACAAAAATCACGCCTGTTCCGCCGCTCTTCCCTCCAGGACTACCGCCGGTCGGGCCGCTCGAGCAGCCAGGACGCCGCGAGGCCGAACACCAGCCCCCAGAAGGGCGCGCCGATGTTCAGGATCGGCACGTCGGCGACCGTGACGAGAAAGCAGACGAGCGCGCCGAAGCTGAAGCGACCGCCGAATGAAGCGGTGAACGCGGTCTGCAGCACGCGCAGCATGGCGAGACCGGCCAGCGTGGCGATGAACGCGGGCGGCGTGGCGAGGAGAAGCCGGGTGAAGAAAGGCGCCAGCACGCCGAACCCGAGCGCGATCAGGCAGAAGAAGAGCGCTCCGGTGTATTGCCTCGACTTTTGTCCCGTACTGGATAGAACGGCGTTGACCGGACCCGTCAGGCAGGTCGACACAGCGCCGAAGAACCCCGTGACGACGGAGCCCACGCCGCATGCGGTCGTGATGGCATTCACCGGCGCCTTGTGGCCATGGGTGGCAAGGATGGCGATGCCTTGTGCGTTCTGCACTGCGAGTACGGTAATGGCGAGCGGCACGACGAGCTCCACCATCGCCGCCCAGGAGAGCCGCGGCACGTAGAAGTTGGGCGATGCCACCGCGAACAGCGCGCCGGGAGGCGGCTGGAACGCGCCGAGCGCCGCGATGGCAACCCCACCCGCGATGAGCGCGGCGATCAGCGGTGGCAGGTATTTTTCCAGTTTGAGAATGGTGGTCAGAAAGAACATCAACGTCATGGGCAGAGCGATCCAGAGCTCGCTTCGGAAGGCCAGCACGAGATCTATGCCGAAGCGCAGGAACACGCCCGCCACCATCGCCATCACGATCGGCATCGGCACCGCATCCATCGCGCGGCGCACCCAACCCGACAGACCGAGGAGCAGCATGAGCACCCCGGTGGCGAGGAAGGCGCCGATCACCTCGGCAAAGGTCAGGTGGCCCAGCGCCGGCCCGACCAGCACGGAGCCCGGGATGCTCCACAGGAATACGAGGGGCATCCTGTAGGCGAGCGAGAACGCGATCGAGATCACGCTGTTCAGGCAGAACGCGGCGAAGATCCATGACGCGAGGTCGGACTCGGAAAGGCCGCCGCGCGCACCGACCGAAAGGATGATCGCCACCGGGCCGCTCGCCGCGAACAGGAACGCGACGAACGCCGCCGCCGCGTACGGCGCGCCTGAATCGGCAAGCACACGCCGCAGACCGGGCGGCCGCGAGTCGGGTTTCTCCAGCGGCATCCTTCAGGCGCCGATGCCCAGCTCCTTGCACACGCGCGCGACCAGCGCCTTGAGGGCCGCCAGCTCGCTCTCGAGCCGCGCGACGCTGGCCTTGAGCGCCGCGACCTCGCCGAGCGAAACGTCGGCGTCGGGCTCCTTTTCTTCGTTGCTGGGCGTGCCGCTCAGCAGATGGGCCCAGCGATTCTCGCGGGAACCGGGCTGGCGCGGCAGCTGGACGACGAGCGCGCCCCCAGGCCGGCCCGCGAGCTCGTCGAGGAAGCCCTGGACCGCCGAGATGTCAGCGAAGCTGTGCAGGCGCTCGCAGTTGATGCGCAGCTCGCCGGGGGTCTGCGGGCCGCGCAGCATCAGGCAGGCGAGCAGCGCCGCCGATTGCGACGGCACCTGGAGCACGCGCTCGATGTTGTGCGCGTAGCGCGCCACCCTGCCGCCACTCGTCTCGATCACCAGGTTGGCGGCCTTCAGGCTGTCGAGGCTCGCCTGGACCTCGGCTTCGGTCGCCTCCATCACCGGCGAGCGGCTGCTCTTCTGGTTGCAGCCCGAGACAAGCGCGTTGAGCGTGAGCGGATAGCTGTCGGGCACGGTGTGCTGCTTCTCGAAGAGCGTGCCGAGAACGCGGGTCTCGAGAAGGGAGAGCGATCTTGTCATTGGAATGCCGGACGCTGTTTTACCATGAACGACTGCGGACTCAGCGCCGCTGCGCTACGATTCGGCGCTCCGCATGAGCTACCTCGTCGGCATCGACATCGGCGGCACGTTCACCGACTGCGCAATCGTCGATCGCGCCGGGAAGCTGCTCACGACCAAGGTGCCCTCGACGCCGGAGGATTTTTCGCGCGGCATGCTGGACGCGCTCGGCGCCGGGGCGCAGGCGCTCGGCCTCGAGCTTGGACGCTTCTGCCGCGACATCGCGTTCCTTTCGCACGGCACCACGGTCGGCACGAACACCATCATCCAGAAGCGCGGCGCAAAGGTCGGGCTCATCACCACGAAAGGCCACGAGGATGCGATCCACATCATGCGCGGCTCGCGCGGCTACGGCGGGCGCGACATCCGCAAGGTGGTTCACTTTCCCGAGACCTCGAAGCCGCAGCCGATCGTTCCGAAGCGCCTGATCCGCGGCGTCTCGGAGCGCGTGGACTGCTTCGGCGAGAT
>DATADT010000078.1:0-7057 GCA_036258355.1 Burkholderiales bacterium | reverse complement strand
CCGGACGTGGTGCTCGAGAATGGACAGCGCATCGATCTGGGTGAAATCTCGTTGCGCGCGATCCATACCCCCGGCCACGCCTCGAATCATCTCTGCTATTTGCTCGAACAGACCAAGATGCTGTTCACCGGCGACCACGTGATGCAGGGCTCGACCGTGGTGATCAATCCGCCCGACGGCGACATGCGCGTGTACCTCGAGTCGCTTGAGCGGCTGCTCGGCGAAGATATCGCCATCATCGCGCCGGGGCATGGCTACCTCATCGGCGCGCCGCACAGGGAGCTGCGCCGGCTCATCGCGCATCGTCTCAACCGCGAGCGCAAGGTCATCGCGGCGCTCGAGCGCCTCGGGCATCCGTCGCTCGACGACATGCTGCCGCTCGTGTACGACGATGTGCCCGAGCGCGCGCACCGCGTTGCGGCACGCTCGCTCACCGCGCACCTCGAAAAGCTGGTCGCCGACGGCGCCGTGCGCGCGCGGGACGGCGGTTACACGCTGGTAAGATGAGCGCGCAGGCATGGCGCCCGACGAAGAAAGAACCCTCAAGCTCGCCACCGATCTCGATCGCAAGGCGATCGAGGCGCGGCTTGTCCAGGTGCGCAGGGAAGCCCAATCGGCCAACCTCAAGGACCTCGCCGATCTCTTCAACGGCGTCGAGGGCATGCCGCGCGCGCTGATCGAGCGCAACGTGAAGAACGCGCTCGCGTGGCTCGCCGACAAACCGCAGCTCAGCCGCATCGCCTCGCAGCTCGAGCTCGTCGGGCTCAACCTTCAGAACCTGAAGTAGCCTGGATTTCGATTACGACCTCTTCACGATAGGCGGCGGCTCGGGCGGAGTGCGCGCGAGCCGCGTGTCCGCCTCGTACGGGGCGAAAGTCGCGATCGCCGAGCCCGGGCGCTTCGGCGGCACTTGCGTCAACGTCGGCTGCATCCCGAAAAAGCTCTTTTCCTACGCCGCGCACTGGCGCGAGGATTTCCACCTCGCCGCCGCCTACGGCTGGACGGTGGGCGAGCCGCGCTTCGACTGGACCACGCTCCTCGCCAACAAGGACCGCGAGATCGCCCGACTGAATGGCGTATACGAGCGCGTCCTCGTCAACGCCGGAGTGGAGATCCACCGCTCCCGCGCCACGGTAACCGGGCCAAATGAGGTCGAGGTCGGCGGAAAGCGGGTGAGGGCCCGGCATATCCTCGTCGCTACGGGCTCGTGGCCGGTGCTTCCCGCGATCCCGGGCATCGAGCACGCGATCACGTCGAACGAAGCATTCCACCTCGAGGGCCTGCCGCGGCGCGCGGTCGTGGTCGGCGGCGGCTACATCGCGCTCGAGTTCGCTTCGATCTTTCACGGCCTGGGCGTGGAGACCACGCTCGCCTACCGCGGCAAGCGCCTGCTGCGCGGCTTCGACGCGGACCTCGGCACGCGCATCGCCGAGGAGATGTCGGCGAAAGGCGTCCGGATCCGCTTCGGCTGCGAGCCGGCCGCGCTGCGCCGGAAAGCGGGCGGCGAGATCGAGATCGAGTTCACCGACGGCTCGATCGAGCGCACCGACCTCGTGATGTTCGCCACCGGCCGGCGTCCGAATACGGCGAAGCTCGGCCTCGAGCCGGCGGGCGTGCAGCTCGCCGCCGACGGTGCGGTGATCGTCGACAAGTACTCGACCTCCAGCGTACCGTCGATCCACGCGGTCGGCGACGTGACGAACCGCATCAACCTCACGCCGGTGGCCACCGCCGAGGCGATGTGGCTCGCGAGAACGCTGTGGCGGGAGCCGACCCCGGTCGACCATGAGAACGTCCCGACCGCGGTTTTCGCCAACCCCAACCTCGCCACCGTCGGCCTGTCCGAGGAAAAGGCGCGCGAGCGCTACGGCGCGGTCGACATCTACAAGACCTCGTTCCGGGCCCTCAAGCTCACCATGAGCGAGCAGCAGGACCGAACTTTCATGAAGCTGGTCGTCGACCGCGCGAGCCAGCGCGTGGTCGGCGCGCACATGATCGGCGCCGACGCCGGCGAAGTGATCCAGGGCATCGCCATCGCCGTGAAGCTCGGCGCCACCAAGACGGAGTTCGACGCGACCATCGGCATCCACCCTACGGGGGCCGAGGAGTTCGTGACGATGCGCGAGAAAGCCTCATAGTACCCCTCATGCCAGCATCTCCATCTCCGTCTGCGCCTGCTTCAGCCACAGCTGCATCTCCATCTCGCGGTACAGCGCCGCGGCGGTGGTAAGGCGCCCCTGCGCGTCCTGTCGCTTCCTCCTTTGCCGGCAGACCATGCCCAGGGCGAGATGGCAGTGGGCAACGAGCGGGCGCATGCCGAGCTCCTCGGCAACAGCAAGCGCCTCCCCGTAGCGCCCCTCGGCTTCGGCGCCCTCAGCGCGATTGCGACGAAACGCGATCTCCCCGAGAAGCCGCAATACCCAGGCTTCGTGGCCCCGTTCTTTGTGGACGCGGGAGAGACGCAGCGCGCGCTCGGCAAGCGCGGCCGCTTCGTCGATTCGAGCGGCCAGAAGATAGGCCTCGCCGAGCCAGGCGACCGTGAGCGCATGGCTTCTCATGAGTCCCTTGGCGGCGTCTTGCTCGACGGCCGTCTCCAGTAGCGGAAGGCCCTCGCCGACGCGCCCAGCGAGAGCATACGTCAGACCCAAGAGAGCGGCGGCGCCAGGGCGGTTGAGCTCGAGGCTCCACTCGCGGCACACGCAGTAGGCCCGATCGAGCGCCGGAATGGCCTTGTCGAGATCACCTTTCCTCAGGTACACGCCGCCGACGCCAAGACACGCGTGCACGATGCTTAGCGGCCTGCCGATTGCCTCGCTGAGCCGGAGCGTTTCCTCTCCTCTCGCGATTGCATCGCGGAATTCCCCAAGCTCCGCGAGACACCAGGCTAGGTACCACGGAAGCACGGTAAGGGAGCCAAGCGGGGACACGCTCGGCGTAAAGCCTTCGAGAGCCTTGACGGCGCCGCTCAAGACATCGCGTCCCCGGCGATACTCGCCCCGCTGATAATGCGCCGGCCCCGAACCGGCGGCTGCTGCGAAGCGCAGGTCGGCATCCCCGACGGCGTCGGCAGTCGCGAGGGCGGCTTCGTTCAGCTCGATGGCCCGGTCCGGATCGCCGGCCAGCCAGAAATTATGGGCGAGCAAGGCTGACACCCAGGCAATCCGGCGCTCATCGCCAAGGTTCTTCGCCAGAGCGTGAGCTTCCAGAAGGGTTTCGCGGACCCGGGCGAGCTCTCCGAGGATCATGAGCGTTTTTCGAAGGCTGATGCGGAGGTCAACCGCGCGCTCGAGAGTCTCGCGGGTCTCCGGGAGATGCTTCAGGCCCGCGAGTCCCTGCTCGAAGCAGGAAAGTGACTCGCGAAGCGAGGATCGCTCCTGTGCCTTGTTCCCGGCTTCGCCTAGGTAGTGGACGGCTTTTTCCCAGGCCTCGCCTCTCACGGCGTGATAGGCGAGCCGCTCGACCTGCTCGACCCAACGGTCCTGGTAAAGCTCCTCGATGGCATCGGTGATGCGGGAATGGAGCGTGCGACGTCGATCGAAGAGCAAGCTGCCGTAGGTCACCTCGTGCGTCAGCGCATGCTTGAACGTGTACTCCAGGTCCGGGAAAAGGCGCGTCTCGTAGAGGAACTCCGCGGCCTGAAGATGAGCGAGCTTCTGCCGAAGGGCGTCTTCCGGCAGCCCGACCAGGGTCTCGAGGAGACGAAACGGGATGTCCTTGCCGATGACCGAGGCCGTCTGCAGCAGACTCTTTTCGTCCGGAGAAAGGCGGTCGATGCGCGCAGCGAGAATCGTTTGGACGGTCGCCGGCACCTGGATCGCCTGGAGTGGACGCGCCAGGCGATATGCCCCGCGCTCGCCCGCGAGCGCCTTGCCCTCGACCAATGCACGGACGCTTTCCTCGAGAAAAAACGGGTTGCCTTCTGTTCTCTCGATCAGGAGCGGCGCCAGCGGCTGCACGCTGGGATCGTTTCCAAGGAGCGCGCGAAGCAGACCGCGGGCGTCTTCCGGGGGCAAGGGATCGATCCTCAACTGCGTGTAGTAGGTCTTGCCTCCCCAGCCGTGCTGATACTCGGGCCGATAATTCACCAGAAGCAGAAGCCGCGCTGTGGGCAAGCTCTCGACGAGGCCGTCGAGGAATGCCTGGGTTTCGGAGTCGATCCAATGGAGATCCTCGAACACCACCTGCAGCGGCTGCACCCGGCTTTCCCGGAGCAGAAGATGCTTGACGGCCTGGAGCGTTTGTTGCCGTCGCCGCGGCGGATCAAGCGCCAGCCACTGGTCGTCTTCGACCGGCACTTCGAGAAGCGCAAGGAGCGCTGCAAGCGCCGGTTTGAGAGCCTCGTCCAGGGCGAAGAGCTTGCCAACCACTTTCTCCCGCACCTTGCGCACGTCGTCCCGCTCTTCGATCTGGAAGTACTCCTTCAGGAGATCGATGACAGGCAGGTAGGCCGTCGCCTTGCCGTACGAGACCGAGCCTGCTCCCAGGCACAGCCAGCCGTGCGCCCGGTGTGAGTGGGTGAACTCGAAAAACAACCGGGACTTGCCGACGCCCGGCTCGCCGACCACGGCGACGATCTGTCCCTGGCCTCGAGCCGTCTTCTCCAAAGCCCGGCGCAGCAGCTCGATCTCGGCGTCGCGGCCCACGAACCGGGTCAACCCGTGCGCTGCCGAAGCGCGCAGACGGGTGCGCGCCGTGCTGGCGCCCGTCAGCTCGTAGACCTCCACGGGTTCAATCAAGCCCTTGACCGTCACCGGGCCCAGCGGCTTGACCGTGACGTAGCCTTCGGCGAGCTGCAGCGTTTCGGCGGTCAGCAGAATCGACCCCGGCACCGCTGCTTGTTCCATCCGTGCAGCCAGGTGCGTTGTTTGTCCGACTGCCGTGTAATCCATATGGAGGTCGCTGCGGATCGACCGCACGACGACCTCGCCGGAGTTGAGCCCCACGCGGACCAAGACCGGGACGCCGGCGCTGCGCCGAAGCTCCTCGGCGTACTTTTTCACGGACTCCTGGATCCGCAGCGCCGCGTAGCAGGCGCGGATCGCGTGATCCTCGTGAGCGAGCGGCGCGCCGAAAAGCGCCATGATGCCGTCACCCATCACCTGGTTCACCGTGCCCTCGTAGCGGTGCACTGCCTCCATCATCCGCTCGAGAACGGGGTCCAGGAGCCTCCTCGCCTCCTCGGGGTCGCGGTCGGCCAGCAGCTCCATCGAGCCCTTCAAGTCGGCGAAGAGAACCGTCACCTGCTTGCGCTCGCCCTCGATAGCGGCACGCGAGGTGAGAATTCGCTCGGCGAGATGTTTCGGGGTGTAGGCTTCCGGCGCCGCAAACCTCGCTGCGCCCGCACCAGACACCAGAGGAGCCCCGCACTGGTGGCAGAACTTGTTCGTCGGAGGATTGGCTGCGCCGCAGGCGGCGCAGAGCGCATCCAGGCGCGCGCCGCACTCTCCGCAGAACTTGACGTTTGCCGGATTCTCGTGCCGACAGCGGGGACAATGCATCCGGCGACTCCCTGGGCCCAAGGCAGGCTAGGCGCGTTTCGTCAGCGGGTCAAGAGTATGGGAGCGTTTCTTGCTGCTGCGGCGTCACCATGCGACGCCATCAATCCGTTTGGGCAGCGAGCGCCGGGCTGCTGCAGTTCGGCCCGGTGCAAGAGAACGTGCACGTCGATGCGTGCATCGTGGGCGCCGGGATCTCCGGCTTGACCACCGCCTATCTCCTTGCGCGCGCCGGGAAGCGGGTCGCGGTGCTGGACGACGGCCCGGTCGCCGGCGGCATCACGCAGATGACGACCGCGCACATCACGAACCAGCTCGACGACCGGTACTTCGAGCTCGAGAAGCTGCGCGGGCGCGAGGCGGCGCGGCTCGCCGCCGAGAGCCACACCGCGGCGATCGACCGCATCGAGACCATCGTGAGGCAGGAAGGCATCGACTGCGATTTCACGCGGCTCGACGGCTACCTCTTTCTCGCCGAGGGCGACAAGCGCGAGACGCTCGAGCGCGAGCTGGAGGCCGCGCATCGCGCCGGCCTGTCGGCGGTGGAGCTTGTCGAGCGCGCCCCCTTCGCGTCGTTCGACACCGGGCCGTGCCTGCGCTTCCCCAACCAGGGGCAGTTCCACCCGCTCAAGTACCTCGCGCGCCTGGCGCAAGCGATCCTGCACGAAGGCGGCCGCATCTTTACGGGCTCGCACGCCGACGACATCGAGGGCGGAGTGCCGGCGCTGGTGCACGTCGGCAACCATGTGGTCACCGCGGACGCGGTCGTCGTGGCGACCAACGCCCCGGTCAACGACCGGGTCGCCATCCACACCAAGCAGGCCCCCTACATGACCTACGTCATCGGCGCGGGCATGCCGCCCGGCTCGGTGCCGCGGGTGCTTGCCTGGGACACTGGCGACCCGTATCACTACATCCGGGTCCACAAGGATTTTCTGATCGTAGGCGGCGAGGACCACAAGACCGGCCAGGCGAACGACACCGCGGAGCGGTACGGGAGGCTCGAAGCCTGGGCGCGGGCGCGCTTCCCGCAGATGGACGAAGTCGAGTTCGTGTGGGGCGGCCAGGTGATGGAGACCTACGACTTCCTCGGCTTTATCGGCCGCAACCCAATGGACCACGAAAACATCTTCGTCGTGACCGGGGACTCGGGCATGGGCATCACGCACGGCACTATCGCCGGCATGCTGATCTCGGACCTGATCCTCGGCCGGGCGAACCCTTGGCAGGCGCTATACGACCCTTCGCGCGTGACGCTTCGCGCCGCGGGCGATTTCGCACGCGAGAACTCCAACGTCGCGCTGCAGTACACCGACTACCTGACGGGCGGCGACGTCGCCTCGGCGGAGGAGATCCAGCCCGGGACCGGCGCCATCGTCCGCGACGGCCTGGAGAAGCTCGCGGTGTACCGAGACGAGGACGGCAAGCTCCACGAGCGCGAGGCGAAGTGCCCGCACCTCGGCTGCCTCGTGCATTGGAACCGCGCCGAGGCCACCTGGGACTGCCCCTGCCACGGCTCGCGCTTCGATCGCTATGGTAAGGTGATCAACGGACCGGCGAAC
>DATADT010000077.1:0-6835 GCA_036258355.1 Burkholderiales bacterium | reverse complement strand
CTCACCCTCACCTTCCGCCGGAAGGAGAGTCCATGAGTGACAAGCCTGTCGTGGCCGCCCCTGCCGCTGCCCCCGGAAGACCCCAGGCGGTGAAACCGCTGCCGGAAGACGCGCTGATCATCATCCCGATGCGGAACACGGTGCTGTTCCCGGGCGTGATTTCGCCCGTCACTGTCGGCCGCCCGTCGTCGGTCGCCGCCGCCCAGGAAGCGGTGCGCAGCGAGAAGAAGGTCGGCTTCCTGCTTCAGCGCAACCCGCAGACGAACGACGTCAAGCCGGAGGACCTCCACTGGGTCGGCACCGCCGGCCAGGTCGTGCGCTATATCACCGGCGCCGAGGGCACGCATCACCTCGTGGTGCAGGGCCAGAGCCGCTTCCGCGTGCTCGAGTTCCTCCCGGGCTGGCCGTTCCTCGTGGCGCGCGTGCAGATGGTCGAGGCGCGCGAAGAGTCGAGCCCCGAGGTCGAGGCACGCTTCCTCCAGCTGAAGAGCCAGGCGGTCGAGGCGATCTCGCTGCTGCCGAGCGCGCCCGAGGAGCTCGCGGTGGTGGTGCAGGGGATGAGCTCGCCGGCGCTCCTCGCCGACATGGTCGCGAACCTGCTCGACATCAAGAACGAGGACAAGCAGGATCTCCTCGAAACCTTCGACCTGAAGCGGCGCCTCGACAAGGTGCTCGAGCACCTCTCCGAGCGCGTCGGTGTGCTGCGTATCTCCAAGGAGATCGGCGAGAAGACGAAAAAGGAGTTTGACGAGCGCCAGCGCGAGCACGTGCTGCGCGAGCAGATGCGCCAGATCCAGAAGGAGCTGGGCGAGGGCGGCGACCACGCGGCCGAGCTCGAAGAGCTGAACAAGGCGATCGACGAAGCCGGCATGCCGGAGGAAGTGCACAAGCACGCCGTCAAGGAGCTCAAGCGCCTGCAGCGCATGGGCGAGGGCAGCGCCGAAGGCTCGATGCTGCGCACCTACCTCGAGTGGCTCGCCGAGCTGCCGTGGAAGATTTCCGAAACAAAAGAGATCAACATTTCGGAAGCGAGGAAGGTGCTCGACGAGGACCACTACGGCCTCGACAAGATCAAGCGGCGCATCCTCGAGCACCTCGCGGTGAGGAAGCTCAATCCCGAGGGCAAGAGCCCGATCCTGTGCTTCGTCGGCCCGCCGGGCGTGGGCAAGACCTCGCTCGGCCAGTCGATCGCGCGCGCCACGGGCCGGAAGTTCCAGCGCATCGCGCTCGGCGGCGTGCACGACGAGGCCGAGATCCGCGGCCACCGGCGCACCTACATCGGCGCGCTGCCCGGCAGCGTGATCCAGGCGATCCGCCGCGCCGAGTCGCGCACCTGCGTGCTGATGTTCGACGAGATCGACAAGCTCGGCATGGGCGGCTTCCACGGCGACCCGTCGAGCGCGCTGCTCGAGGTGCTCGACCCGGAGCAGAACGCGCGCTTCCGCGACAACTACCTCGGCGTGGACTTCGATCTCTCGAAGGTCATGTTCATCACCACCGCGAATATGCTCGACACGATTCCGGGGCCGCTGCGCGACCGCATGGAGATCATCCAGCTCCCCGGCTACACCGAGGAGGAGAAGCTCGAGATCGCCAAACGCTATCTGGTGAAGCGGCAGCTCGAGGCCAACGGGCTTGATGCTGCAAGAGCCGAAATTACCGAAGAAGCCTTGACCGCCATCATTCGCGACTACACGCGCGAGGCGGGCGTGCGCAATCTCGAGCGCGAGATCGGCGCGGCGCTGAGGAACGCGGCGATGCAGATCGCCGAGGGCAGGAAAGAGAAAGTCGTTGTCGAGAAGACCGATCTGCACGCCATTCTCGGTGCGCGGCGATTCGAGAGCGAGATCGCCGAGCGCACGTCGATGCCGGGCGTGGCGACCGGTCTTGCCTGGACGCCGGTCGGCGGCGACATCCTCTTCATCGAGGCTTCGCGCACCCCGGGCACGGGCAAGCTCATCCTCACCGGCCAGCTCGGCGAGGTAATGAAGGAGTCGGCGCAAGCCGCGCTGACTCTTGCGAAGACCTACGTGCGCGAGTCGCTGGAGAAGACCGACATCCACATCCACGTGCCGGCGGGCGCGACGCCGAAGGACGGGCCGAGCGCGGGCGTCGCCATGTTCTTGAGCTTGATTTCTCTATTGAGTGGAAAACCCGTAAGAGCCGATGTCGCCATGACCGGCGAGATCTCGCTGCGCGGGCTCGTGCTGCCGATCGGGGGTGTGAAGGAGAAGACGCTCGCCGCGTTGCGCGCCGGCATCAAGACGGTAATGCTGCCCAAGCGCAACGAGAAGGATCTCGAGGATGTGCCGGCCGAGGCGCGCGCGAAGCTCGAGTTCGTGTTCCTCGAGAGGGTCGAGGACGCGATCCGCACGGCGATCGGCGAACTGCCGGCGCCCGGCGAGCGCAAAGCCGCCTAAGGAACTATTTCTCTTTCTTTGCCGGGCTCATCCGGTCGATCAGCCGGATGAGCTCGCGCTTGCGCGATTCTCGCCGGGAGAACAGCCACTTCCCGGCTTCGTGAATCCATTGCGGGGGATGCTTGAACGCCGGTTCGTCGGGGAGCTTCGGGCCTGAGCGGATCGGCAGCATGGGCTGGCGAAAAGAAGTCTATGCCACCCGAAAGCCGAAGTAAACGAAGTAAAATCCTCTCTCGAATCAAAAGCCTCAGAATCACAGCGTGAATATGGTCCGCTCGGCTCTAGTCCTTCTGGCGCTGCTCGCCGGCTGCACCACCAGCCCGATCACGGGACGCGACCAGTACCTGCTCGTGTCGGAATCCCAGGCGGTGTCGCAGTCAGCCGCGGCTTATTCGCAGATGATGGCCGACCTCGGGAAGAAGAAGAAGCTCGAGACCGGCACGCCGCGCGCCCAGAAAGTGCGTGAGATCACCGACAAGCTGGTGAAGGAGGCAGTGCGCGTGCGGCCCGACGCCTCCAGCTGGGCGTGGGAAGTGCAGGTGATCGACGACCCGAAGACCGTGAACGCCTTCTGCATGGCGGGCGGCAAGATGGCGATCTACACCGGCATGTGGGATCAGCTGAAGGCGACCGATGACGAGATCGCGCAGGTCATGGGCCATGAGATCGCGCACGCGCTCGCCGACCACACGCGCGAGCGGATGTCGATCGCGATGACCACGGCGGTGGCGACCACCGCTGCGGCGATCGTGATCGGCACGCGCGACAACGTCGGCCCCGGCGCCGGCCTCGCGCTCACCGGGGCGCAGCTCGCCGCGGTGCTCGCGATCCAGCTGCCGAACAGCCGCCAAGGCGAATCCGAGGCCGACCAGATCGGCATCGAGCTCGCCGCGCGTGCGGGCTACGACCCGAAAGCCGCAGTCACGCTGTGGCAGAAGATGGGCAAGCTCGGCGGCGGGAAGGCCCCGCCCGAATTCCTTTCCACGCACCCCTCGCCGGAGAACCGCGCCACGCGGCTCGCCGAGCTCGGCGCACAGGTGCAGCCGCTCTACGAAGCGGCCAAGGCGGGCAAACCCACCGACGCGCCCAAGCTGATCACGTTTCCGCGCAAGTGATCCGGCAAGCCTGGCGTCACGCTCTTCCCCTCTGGGGCGTGGTGCTGCTGCTGTCGGGCTGCGCCGCAGTGCGCAACTACGACGCCGAGCTCTACGTCACCCTCGAGCGCGCTTCCACCGGCGCAGTCGACGACGCCATCCGGCTGCTCGAGTCGAACAACCGCCAGCCCGACAAGGACCTCCTCTACTACCTGGAGCTCGGCATGCTGCAGCGGCTGGGCGGCCGCTACGAGGAAAGCCAGAAGGCGTGGAAGGCAGCGAGCGCGCGCATCGAGGCGGCCAACGCGGGCGGGCTCGCCCAAGTCTCCGCCGTCACGCGCGGCAGCTCGAGCTATGTAATCAACGACAAGCTGCGCGTCTACCCGGGGCACGACTACGAGAAGGTGATGCTCCTCACCTACATGGCGCTCAACCACCTCGCCATGGGCGACTTCGACGGCGCCCGGGTGGCGATCAAGCAGGCGCACGAGCTCGAGGCGCAGATCGCGGAGCTGCGCGCGAAACAGTATGCCGAGATCGAGGAGTCGGCGCGCAAGCGCGGCGCGCACACGAGCTTCAAGGAGCTCAACGGCTACCCGATCCAGACCATCGACACGCCGGAAGTCAACGCGCTGCGCAACGGCTACCAGAGCGCGCTGTCGCACTACCTCGCCGGATTCATCTACGAGGCGCTCGGCGAGCCGAGCCTCGCCGCGCCCGGATACCGCCTGGCGAACGAGCTGCAGCCCGGCCAGCCGCTGCTCGAAGAGGCGCTGCGCGGGCTGGACGAGCGCGTCGGCGGCCGGCCCGACGATGGAATGACCGACGTGCTGATGATCGTCGGCACCGGATCCGCGCCGGCGATCCAGTCGCGCCAGTTCATGCTGCCGGTGGTGATCGACAACCGGCTGATCCTCATCGCCAACGCCTTCCCCGTGATGACGGCGACCTCGTGGAAGCCGTCGCCGACCGAGGTGGCGCTCGACGGGCAGAGCTTCCCGGCGGCGCGCATCACGAGCATCGACCTCATGGCGCGCCGCCGGCTGATGGACGACATGCCGGCGATCATGCTGCGCGCCACGATCCGCTCGACGATGAGCGCCACGCTGCAGTACCAGGCGCGGCGCGCGTCGGATCGCGAGCACGCGCTCGAGATGGCGCTCGCCGCGAGCATCATTACCGCAGGCTCGATCGTGCTCGCCTCGGCCGACGACCGCACCTGGCGCGCGCTGCCCTCGGACGTGTCGATCGCGCGGGCGCGCGTGCCGCGCGGTGTGCACACGATCACGCTGCACACGCCGGATGGCCCGCGCAGCGCCCGCGTGAGCGTTTCAGGGCGCTACGCGGTGGTAGACTTGCGCCTGCTGCGCCACCAGCTTCTCGTGAGCGCCCCGAAGCTGCGCGCAGCGCGTTGAAACAGGGAGTCGGGAATGAAACCCATCAGCATGGTGATCGCCGCCATCGCTGCGAGCGCGCTCGTGGCCGGCTGCGCCAAGAAAGGCTTCGAGAAGCCCGGCTTCGCGTTCGGCTGCCCGATCGGCGACACCAAGGTGAGCTCGATGGACGATCTCGTGCGGACAAAGGTCGTGAGCGAAGGTCGGCGCACTACGATCCAGGCGACCGAGATGCGCTGCTCGCAGGCGGGCGACCTCCTCAGGATCGACGCCAACCTGAACAACGACAGCAGGAGCGTGAAGCGCATCGCGTACAAGTTCCGCTGGATCGATCGCGAGGGCATGCGCGCCTGGGACGAGGAGCCCTGGAAGCCGCTCATGCTCTACGAGAACTCCAACCTCGTCATCAACACCATCTCGCCGAGCAACAAGGCGGTCGATTTCCGCCTCGTTCTGAGGAGTGAAGAATGAATCTCCGGATCCTGCTCGCCCTTGCCGCTGCCGCGATTGTCGGCGGCTGCGCCAAGGAGCAGACCCGCTACGGCGATGCACGCGGCATCGAGACCGTCACGAACCAGTACGGCTCCACCGACCTGCAGATGATGGCGGAGTCGATGGCGCGCTCGATGCTCCAGGCGCCGGTCATCGCGAGCGGCAACCTCCCCGTGGTCACGGTGCAGGAGGTGCGCAACAAGACGAGCGAGTACATCGACACCCGCGCCATTACGGACAGCATCCGCGCCGAGCTGCAGAAGGGCGGCCGGGTGCGCTTCGCAGTGGACCAGGCGGGCATGAACCAGCAGGTGGACGAGCTCAAGCGCCAGCAGGGCGGCCTGTATGCCAAGGAAACCGCCGCCGAGATGGGCCAGATGGTCGGTGCCCAGTACCGGCTCGAAGGCAACATCATCTCGATCGTCAAGCAGGTCAGGGAGACGAAGGACGTCTATTACAAGCTGAACCTGCAGCTCTGGAACGTCCGCAACGGCCTGCTGGAATGGTCCGACGAGAAAGAAATCCGCAAGACCACCACGAAAGGCTGATTGGATGAAGCGCAAGTACGGAGCCGCGCTCGCGCGCGAGACCCTCGCCGAGCAGAGGATGCGCGAACGCGCAGCGGAGATGCACGACAACAGCAAGAACTTCGGCTCGCAGTCGAAAATGGGCTCCCCCACGCGCGGCAAGCGCCGCGGGCGCGCCTACAAGCCGGCCCATCGCCGGTAAAAAAAGAGGGCCAGACCCCGCGCAGCGGGATCCGACCCCGGGAAACCTGCTTCCTGCCCCCTGGCGGTAGCTACTTTTCCAGCCGGAAGAAGTTCCTGTTGAACCAGCCGACCAGCGCCTCGGTGTCCTGGCTCGAGAGCTTGCCGAAGTGCCGCTCGACTTGCTTCCTGAGATGCGAGATCGACTTGATGCGCGGCAGCGGCAGCATGTCGCCGCTCGCGAAGGCGCTCGGGGCCATGTTCAGCAAGGCCGTGAGGTTCGGTGTGTCCGGCGCCATGGATTCAGCCTAACGCACGGCGCCCGGGCGGGATGGCCCGCTTCAATCTTTGACAGACGCGGAACGTGACGCCGTCTAGAAAACCGCCGGCGAGGCGGCAATAAGGCGGGAAGCGCCGCGCGGCAGCATTGCGAGCCTTTGTAAGACGGCTTTCGCTCAGCCGTCGGCAGGGACTTCCTTCAGGTTTCGCAACCAGGCTTCCGCGCTCGCATCCGAGGGCATGCGCCAGTCGCCGCGCGGGGAGAGCGAGCCGCCCGAGCCCACCTTGGGTGCGTTCGGGATCGCGCTGCGCTTGAACTGGTTCTGGAAGAAGCGCTTCAGGAATACGCCCAGCCACTTGCGGATCGCCGGCAGCCGGTACTTGCCCCGCCAGGCGTGCCAGGCGAGGAAGGCCACCTTGGCCGGCGAATAGCCGAAGCGCAGGATGTA
>DATADT010000076.1:0-6364 GCA_036258355.1 Burkholderiales bacterium | reverse complement strand
ACGAGGTTCAGCGGATCCGCAGCGCCCAGGACGACAAGTTCTTCAGCTTTCTCGAGTTTTCGCACTGCCCGCAGCCTTCCCACGGCATCCGGCGCGGCGAACTGCTCGCCGCCGAAGCCGCCGACGAAACGCCCGCCGCGGATCTCGCCGCGCGCCTCGAGCCTGCGGTACACCCGCACCAAGTCGCGCCAGGGGGGAAGCTGCGACTCTCGCTGCAGCAACGTTCGGAAAACAATTCCGTAACGCTTGAGCAACGTTCTCGCCACGCCTTCGACGTTGCCGGTCCTCTGGTGCCTGAGAAGGGACCACCGCCCGGCGGTTTCCACGAGCGCGCGGCGCTTTTCGGGCGCGGCAAGGAGCGCTCGCAGCCCGGCGAAGCTGTCGGCGGTCGCGATGCCGGCGCCGGCGAGCTCGGCCAAGCCGCGCTCGACCAGGCTCGGCAGCAGGCCTGTGGTTGAAACCAGCTCATGAAAGAAGGACGCGCCTCGCGTCTCGAGGGCCTTGCGCACGGCAGTCGCCTCGGATGAGAGATCGGTTACCGGGTCCTTGTCCATGCCGCAGGCGGCAATATTTTCCCGGCGAAGCAAAGCGATCGGCGATGTGCGCAGCGGCGCCTTGGTCCCCGGCGTGAGGCGTCCCCACGCCACGCGCCCGCTAAGGCATAGCTGGTCGATCTGCGCGCCGTCGTAATCGGCGACCCGCGGCGGCAGCACATCGTTCTCCCAGGCCGCCGCGGCGAGCTCGAAGCCCTCTAGCTGCTCGATCACTGCCATGAGCCCTTCAGCGCCCTTCACCTGGTCCTCGGCCGCGACGTGCTGCCAATGGAGCAGGAAGCGCATGAAGTCGGCCGCGCTGACCGGTTCTATTTCCGATCTTAGTTTGTTGAGTGTGTAGCGATGGATGCGCGCGAGCAATCGCCGGTCGCACCATTGCAGCTCGCTCGACGAGAACTTTCCTCGCAGGATGCGCCCCTGGCTTTCCAGCGTCAGGAGCACCGGGCTTTCCGGCAACGTTATCGGTCCGAGCACCTCGAAACGGCTAGCGGTGAGCTCGACCTCATCGTCATCCTTGCGCTCGAGGGCGAACCAGGCGTCGCGGCGTTTGATGGTTCTTCCACCCAATTGCTCCAGCAGCGCCGGCCAATGCCGCGCCAGCTCCGTTTCCTTGATATAGCCGGCCACCATGAGCGCGTCGTACATCTCGTCGGGTGCGTTCGCGACCGGCCACGCTTCTTCGCGCACGCGCTGGATCGCCGCGGGGTCGAGCGCCCCGAGGTCGTCGGCGCTGCGCACCTCGGTAGCGCGGCGCGTGTAGATGGCCCGCGTTCGACGCTCCTCGAGCGGCGCGTCGTCGAGGAACGTGTAGACCGCGGAGTTCAACAGCTCGTGGCTGAGCACCGACGGCTCGGGCGTGTCTCGCGCAAGCGTTCGTATTTCGCCCGAATGAAGTCGTTGCAACTGAAGCTCAAGACCCTGAACATCCACGGCTTCTTCGAGCGCGTCGCGCAACGCCTGGTTGACGAGCGGATGGTCGGGGATCTCACGCACGCCCTGCATGTTGTCCTGGCACGCCACGGCCTCGGGAAATACCGCCTGCAGAAGGTCCTCGGCATACATCCGCTGCAGCTGGTTCGGGATGCGCGCTCCGCCGCGGTTGCGCGGCACGGCGAGGGCGAGCGTGCTGCTCCAGCGCCATCGCGTCTCGAAGATCGGCGAGGCGAGGATCGCTTGCATCAGCGTCTCGCGCACGGTGTGCGGATGGAGGTAGCGGAACACCTCTTCCAGCGGGAAGGAATGCAGCTCGCCGAGCGAAAGGATGATGCCCTCCTCCGTCGCCGCCGCCTGCAGTTCGAAGTTGAAGCCTTGGCAGAACTTCTTGCGCAGCGCGAGTCCCCACGCGCGGTTGATGCGGCTGCCGAACGGCGCGTGAAGCACGAGCTGCATGCCGCCCGATTCATCGAAGAAGCGCTCGAGCGCGATCGTATCGATCGTCGGCACGGCGCCGAGGCTGCGCTTCGCTTCGCCGAGGTACGTGGCGATCTGCTCGGCGGCGGTCTCGCTTAGAAAGTACTCCTTCTTGAGAAGCTCTATGGCCGGTGCGAGTTCGCCTTCCTTGCGGGGTTCGTCAGGCCCGGGCAACTCGGCATCCACGGCCGCACGCAATGCCGATACGGCAGCGCTCATCTCGTCGCTGCGCGCCGGCGCTTCGCCGAGCCAGAATGGCATCGAGGGCGGCTGGCCCTGGGCGTCCGCCACCCGCACCACGCCGTTGCCGATGCGCAGGATGCGCCAAGAGGTATTGCCGAGCTGGAACACATCGCCCGGCAGCGACTCGATGGCGAAGTCCTCGTTCAGCGTGCCGATGAAATGCCCTTCGGGCTCGAGCAGCACGCGATAGTCGAACACCTCCGGAATCGCCCCGCCGTTCACGATCGCGCTCAGGCGGGAGCCTTTTCGGCCTCGTAGTTTCTGGTTCAGGCTGTCGTAGTGGATGAGGGCGCCGCGGCGGCCGCGCCGGGTCGCATACCCGCGCGCGAGCATCTCCACGACCTCCATGAATTGCTCTTTTTCGAGCCCCCGATAGGGATACGCCTGCTTGAAGAGAGCAAGGAGCGCGTCCTCGTCCCATTCCGCCTCCGCTGAGGTCTCGGCGACCATCTGCTGCGCGAGCACATCGAGCGGCTTGTCGGGCACGGCTACGCGGTCGAGCTCGCCATCGTGAACCGCACGAACCATGGCGGCGCACTCGATGAGGTCGTCGCGGGTGAGCGGGAATATCCGGCCCTTTGGCACGCCCTTGATCGTGTGACCCGAGCGGCCGACCCGCTGCAGGAAAGTCGCGATACGGTGCGGCGACGAGATCTGGCAGACGAGGTCTACGTGGCCGATGTCGATGCCGAGCTCGAGCGATGCGGTCGCCACCAGGACCTTGAGCTTTCCGCTTCTCAGTCTCTCCTCGGCGTCGAGCCGGACTTCCTTCGCCAGGCTGCCGTGGTGCGCCGCCACGCGCTCGGCGCCGAGGCGCTCGGAAAGCTGGTGCGCCATTCGCTCGGCCAGGCGGCGCGTATTGACGGTGATGAGCGTCGTGCGATGCGACTCGATCAGCGCTACGAGGCGGTCGTAGATTTCCTTCCACACCTCGTGCGACATCACCGCTTCGAGCGGCGAGCTCGGCACCTCGACCGCGAGATCGAGCTGGCGTTGATGGCCTTTATCGACGATTGTGGTTTTCTCTTTTGTCAAGAACCGGGCCACCTCTTCGATCGGTTTCTGCGTGGCCGACAACCCGATGCGCTGCAGCGTGCGCCCGCAGACGTGGTCCAGGCGCTCGAGCGACAACGCGAGGTGCGCGCCGCGGCGCGACTGCAGTACCGCGTGGATTTCATCCACGATGACGACACGCGCGGTCTTGAGCATGGCGCGCGAGCGCTCGGCGGTGAGAAGCAGGTAGAGCGACTCGGGCGTCGTGACGAGGATATGAGGCGGCGTACGCAGCATCGCCGCGCGCTCGGGCTGCGGCGTGTCACCACTGCGGACTGCCGCTGTGATCTTTACCGGCGCCAGCGCATGGATCTCCCGCCGTGGCACCGCAAGGTTCTTGTGAATGTCTGCGGAAAGGGCCTTCAGCGGTGACACATAGATGACGCGCACCTCGTCGGGCAACGGGGTTTCCAGCCCCTCCTTGAGGAGCTGGTCGATCGAAGTAAGAAAGGCCGCGAGAGTCTTCCCGGAGCCGGTCGGGGCGGCGATGAGCGTGTGCCGTCCCTGGCGGATCGCGTGCCAGCCTTCGAGCTGGGCCGCGGTCGGCTCGTCAAAGCGGCTCGCCCACCAGCGCTGCAGGACGGGATGAAAATCCGGGGGTAGCAAGGCGACTATTTTGACATTAGATTTCCGGATTCATCCATGCTGACGCCGGCGGAACGCAAGGCGCTGAAGACAAGGGCCCACAAGCTGGAGCCGCTCGTCCAGATCGGAACGAAGGGGCTCACCGAGGAGGTGATCGCGGAGATCGATCGCGCCTTGCGCGCCCACGAGCTGATCAAGGTGCGCGCTGGGGGACTTGATCGGCACCAGCGCGACGGTGCCCTGGTTTCCATCTGCGAGCAGACGAAGGCGGAGCAAGTCCAGCACGTCGGAAAGGTCTTCGTGCTTTTCAGGAAGAACGAGAAAGCCGATGAGTAAAACGCGCGGCATGCTGACCCTGGAGCAACTCAAGGGCATGGTGGCGCAGGGCGAGATCGAGACCGTGCTCGCCGGCTTCACCGACCACTACGGCCGGCTGATGGGCAAGCGCTTCGACGCCGAGATGTTCGTCGACGAGATCGCCAAGCACGGCGGCCACGCCTGTGACTATCTCCTTACGGTCGACATGGAGATGGAGCCGGTGCCGGGCTACCGCTTCGCGAACTGGGAGCTCGGCTACGGCGACGTGCACATGGTCCCCGACTTCGGCACGCTGCGGCTGGCGAGCTGGCTGGAAAAAACCGCGTTCGTGCTCTGCGACGTCAAGAGCGACAAGACCCACGACTACGTCGACGTTGCGCCGCGCTCGATCCTGCGCCGGCAGATCGACGCAGCAAAGAAGGCCGGCTACGCCGGCTATGCGGGCACGGAGCTCGAGCACTACCTCTTTCAGACGAGCTACCGCCAGGCTGTCCAGCAGGACTATCGAAACCTGGAGCCGGCGGGCTGGTACCTCGAGGACTATCACATGCTGCAGGGCATGCGCACCGAAGGCTTCCACGCCGCGGCGCGCCGGCATCTGAAGCTCTCGGGCGTGCCGGTCGAGAACTCGAAGGGCGAATGGGGCAAGGGACAGCACGAGCTCAACGTGCGCTACGCCGAGGCGCTCGAGATGGCCGACCGCCACGTGGTGTTCAAGCAGTGCCTGAAGGAGATCGCCGAGGCCCAGGGCCTGAGCGTCACGTTCATGGCCAAGTTCGCCGCCGACGGCGCGGGCTCGAGCTGCCATATCCACTTCAGCCTGTGGCGTGACGGAAAGAACGCTTTTGCCGGAAATACGGCGCTCGGGCCCGTGAAATGCTCGGATACTTTCAGATACTTCCTAGGCGGCTGGATCGCGCACGTGCCCGACGTGATGGTGTTCTACGCGCCGACGATCAATTCCTACAAGCGCTATGTAGACGCTTCGTGGGCGCCCACGCGCCTCGCGTGGAGCCACGACAACCGCACCGCAGGCTTCCGCGTCGTTGGCGAAGGCCAGAGCCTGCGTATCGAGTGCCGCATCCCCGGCGCAGACTGCAACCCCTACCTCGCGCTCGCGGCATCGCTCGCTTCAGGGCTCGACGGCGTCGTGAACGAGATTGAGCCACCCGAGTGTTTCATCGGCGACATCTACCAGGCGAAAAACCTGCCGCGCGTGCCGCACACGCTCGCCGAAGCGAACGAAAGGTTCGCTTCCAGCGCTTTCTGCAAGAAGGCGTTCGGCGAAGCGGTTGTCGAGCACTACGGCCACTTCTACCGCACCGAGGCGCAGGCCTACGATCGGGCGGTTACCGATTGGGAACGCAGAAGATATTTCGAGCGGATATGAGACTCAGAGACAAAGTCGCGCTCATCACCGGCGCGGGCAGCGGCATCGGCCGACAAACCGCCCTGCTCTTCTCCAAGGAAGGCGCGGCCGTGGTTTGCGTGGACGTCAATGAAACGGCCGCACGCGAAACCGCTTCACTCCTGAAGAATTCACTTGCGGTAAAGGCGGATGTCTCCAAGGCACGCGACTGCGAGCAGATGGTCGCCGCGGCAGAGAAGGGGTTCGGAAAGCTGAACGTGCTCTTCAACAACGCCGGCATCATGCACGCGAACGACGACGACGCAGTGTCGACGAGCGAGGAGGTCTGGGACCTCACGCTCGACATCAACGCGAAGGGCGTGTTCCTCGGCTGCAAGTACGGCATCCCGGCACTCAAGCGCGCTGGCGGTGGCTCGGTGATCAACACCGCCTCGTTCGTGGCGAAGATGGGGGCGGCGACGCCGCAGATCGCCTACACCGCGAGCAAGGGGGCGGTGCTTTCGATGACGCGCGAGCTGGCGGTCATCCATGCGCGGCAGAACATCAGGGTCAATGCCCTCTGCCCCGGGCCGCTCAAGACCGAGCTCCTGATGAGCTTCCTGAACACCGAGGCGAAGAAGCAGCGGCGCCTGGTCCACATTCCCATGGGCCGCTTCGGCGAGGCCGAGGAGATCGCCAAGGCGGCGCTCTTCCTCGCCTCGGATGACTCGTCCTATGTCACCGGGACGGAATTCCTCGTCGACGGTGGGATCACCGGCGCCTACGTAACGCCCGAGTAGCCCTCGGTTTCATATGTAAGAGAAGAGCGGGCCGCGGAAATCGAAATCTCACC
>DATADT010000075.1:0-13609 GCA_036258355.1 Burkholderiales bacterium | reverse complement strand
CCCCGCCGGATGACACAGCCGCTACTTGAAGTTTAAAAAATCGTAGAGCTTGCGGTCGAGGAGGTGCGAGGGACGCACTTCGGTCAGTGCACGCACGATGGACTCGATGCGCCCCGGCTGGCGCCGCTCCCAGTCCCGGAGCATCTCCCCGATCTGCTTGCGCTCCAGATTCTCCTGCGAGCCGCAGAGCGTGCAGGGGATTATGGGGAAGCGCCTCGCCTCGGCGTAGGCCGCCAGATCGGCCTCGGCCACGTAGGCGAGCGGCCGGATCACGACGTGCCGGGCGTCGTCGGAGCGCAACTTCGCCGGCATGGCCTTCAGCTGCCCGCCGTGGAAAAGATTGAGAAAGAAGGTCACCAGGATGTCGTCGCGGTGGTGCCCGAGCGCGATCTTGGTCGCGCTGAGCTCGGCCGCCACCCGGTACAGCACGCCGCGGCGCAGCCGCGAGCAAAGCGAGCACATCGTCTCCCCCTCAGGGATGACGCGCTTCACTACCGAATAGGTGTTCTGCTCGACGATGCGGAACTCGACTCCCCGCGAGCGCAGGTATTCGGGAAGGACATGAGCCGGGAACCCCGGCTGCTTCTGGTCGAGATTGACGGCGATCAGCTCGAACGCTACGGGGGCTTTTCCCTGGAGAGACAAGAGAACATCCAAGAGCCCATGGCTGTCCTTGCCGCCGGACAGGCACACCATCACCCGGTCGCCCGCCTCGATCATGTTGAAGTCCGCGATCGCCGCGCCCACTTGGCGGCGCAGGCGCTTGGCGAGCTTGCCGAGCTCGTACTCGGCCTTGCGCGGGTCGCGGTGCAAGCGGACGGGTTGGGCGGGCATAGGGAACGCGAGTTTACCTAAGGAGTAACCAGCTTGAGACCGGCGAGCGTGAGCCACAGCCAGGCCATGAGCGCTGTCCTTATATGAAAATGGAGCGGCCGCCGTCCACGGCCAGGACCTGGCCGGTGACATAGGGCGCGCAGGCAAGAAAATGCACGGCACGCGCCACGTCTTCCGGCGAGCCGATGCGCGCGAGCGGCGTGGTCGCGAGGATGCGCGCGCGCTCCTCGTCGGGAAATTGTCCATCCTCGGGCCACGCGATCGCCCCTGGGGCTACACCGTTGACGCGCACGCGGGGTGCCAGCTCGAGCGCGAGCGAGCGCGTCATCGCGGCGAGGCCCGCCTTGGCGATGCTGTAGAGCGCGTAGCCTTTGAGCGGCCGCTCGGCGTGGATGTCGACGATGTTGACAATCGCACCGTCGTTCTTCGAGAGCTCCGGCGCCGCCTGCTGTGCGATGAAGAGCGGCGCGCGCAGATTCGACCCGATGAGCTCCTCCCAGTGCGAGGGCTCCATGGCGCCGACCGCCACCGGGAAGAAGGTCGATGCGTTGTTCACGAGAAGGTCGAGCCGCCCGAAGGCTTCCAGCGCCGCGACGACCAGCGCGCGCGGCGCCACCGGCGCGAGCAGCTCGGCCTTCATCTTCGCCGCGCTTTTCGCGCGCGTTGCATTGAGCTCGGATGCGAGGCGCGCGGCGTCGGCTTCCGAATCGCGGTAGTGGACGAGCACGCACGCGCCGGCGGCGTGCAGGCGCCGCGCGATCGCCGCGCCGACGCGGCGCGCGCCGCCGGTGACGAGCACCGCCTTCCCTGCCAGGGAATCGTCCATGAACGCGCTGATTCTAGGTTAGATTCCCCGGGTGCTTGAGGAGCTGCGCGCAGAGATCGCCGCCGCCGGCGGGTGGATCTCGTTCGCCCGCTACATGGAGCTCGCCTTGCGAGCCTACTACGGCCGCGGCGAGCACCAGTTCGGCGCGCAGGGCGATTTCGTCACCGCGCCCGAGCTGGGGAGGGTCTTCGGCCGCACGCTTGCCCGGCAGCTCGCTGAGCTCGAAGGGCCGATCCTCGAGTTCGGCGCAGGCAGCGGCGCGCTCGCCGAGGTCCTCACGCAAGAGCTCGACCGCCAGTACCTGATCCTCGAGACGAGCGCTCCACTGCGCGCGCGCCAGGCGGCGAGGCTCGGCCGCAAGGTGCAGTTTATCGACCGCCTTCCCGAGGCGTTCCGCGGCGTGGTGATCGCGAACGAGGTGGTGGACGCGTTGCCGGCGCACGCGGTGGGCTGGAGAGACGAGGGTATCGTCGAACGCGGGGTGGGTTTCGCCGGCAAGCTTATATGGAGAGAAGAGCCGGCGAGCGGCGCAGTGCTGGAGGCGGCGAAAGAGATCGATGTCCCGGCCCCGTACGACAGCGAAATCGGGCTAGCTGCCCGCGCGTGGATGCGCACCGCGGCAGAGAGGCTCGAGTCGGGTACGATCTTCGTCATCGACTACGGCTTCCCGTCGTCCGAGTACTACCATCCGCAGCGTTCGATGGGCACGCTCATGTGCCACGCGCGTCACCGCGCGCATAGCGACCCATTCGAGCGCCCGGGCGAGCAGGACATCACCGCGCACGTGGACTTCAGCGCGCTGGCGCAGGCGGCGCACGCCGCCGGACTCGAGGTGCTCGGCTACACGACGCAGGCGCAGTTCCTGGTGAACTGTGGCATAACAGAGGTGCTGGGGCAGGCGAACCTCGAGAACGCGCTGCACTACGCGCCGATCGCCGCCGAGGCCCAGGTCTTGCTCTCGCCGAACGAGATGGGCGAGCTCTTCAAAGTGCTCGCCGTGGGCCGCGGGGTGAAGCTGCCGCTCCTGGGGTTTTCACGCGGAGATCGTTCCAATAGGCTTTAGCGCATGCGCGCCCTGTCAGCGGCGTTGATCGCCTTGACCTTCCCCGTGCTCGCCGATGAGGTCTCGGAGGCGAAAAAGCGCTGGGAAGCGAGCCCGCACGGGCCGATGCTCGAGCGCATCCTGCCGCCGACGTTCAACGTCGCGCACCTGCCGGAGCGGCAATCGAACGGCGCGAAGCTGGTGATCGCCTACTGCGTGCAGTGCCACAACCTTCCCAACCCGGCAATGCACCATGCCGAGAAGTGGCCGAGCATCGTGCAGCGCATGGTGCTGCGCATGGAAGGCAAGGGGAACATGGGAACGTTGATGGCCGAGATGATGGCCGGGGTGAAGGCCCCGGGCGCTGAGGACACCGAGTCGATCATCCGCTACCTGCAGCGTCATGCGCAGAAGCCGCTCGACCCGGCGCGCTACCCCGAGCTGAACCAGCCTTCGGGCGAGGCGTTTCGCGTGGCCTGCAACCAGTGCCACGTGCTTCCCGATCCGCAGCGCTACACCGCGGCCGAGTGGCCGCGCGTGGTCGCGCGCATGCAGCAGAACATGGAGTGGATGAACCGCGTGGTCGGCTCCAAGCCCGTGCCCGGCGAGCCGCGGCTCGGGGTCGAGGAAATCAACGCCTTCCTGGCGAGACACGCGCGCAAGCCGGGCGGCTGATGCTGCGGCTCGCCCGCGCGATCGACCGCTTCACCGACAAGACCGCGCTCGCATTCGCGTCGCTGATCGCGCCCCTCCTCGCCGCCGTAACCTGGGAGGTCGTCGCGCGCTATGCATTCGACGCCCCCACCACCTGGGCATACGAGACGATCTACGCGCTCTACGCCGCGATGTTCATGCTGGGCGCCGCGTACGCCTTGCGCACCGGGGCGCACATACGAACCGACTTCCTGTGGGAGAAATGGCCGGCGCGCACGCGCGCCGCAATCGACAGCATCGCCTACCTCGCGTGCTTCTTCCCGGCGATGGTCCTTTTCCTCATCGCCGGTGTCGAGGCGACATGGAACTCGTACCTCATCGACGAGCGATCGGCCGACACTTCATGGTTTCCGCCGCTCTGGCCGCTCAAGGCGTTGGTGCCGGCAGCGGCGCTCCTGCTCCTGCTGCAAGGGCTGTCGGAGCTCCTGAAGAGCCTGCACGCATGGAAGCGCTGATCGGCCTCGTCATGCTGCTCGTGATGATGGGGGCCATCTTCATCGGCTTCCCGGTGGCGTTCACGCTCCTCGTGCTTGCCTTCGGCTTCGGCGCGCTCGTGCTGCAAGGCCGGGTCTTCGACCTCGCGTTCTTCCAGGCGACCGGCCTCATGCGCGACGAGCTCCTCGCCGCAGTGCCGCTCTTCGTCTTCATGGGCTATCTCGTGGAGCGGGCGGGCCTCATGGAGCGCCTCTTTCTCGCGCTGCGCCTCGCGCTCGCGCCGCTGCGCGGGTCGCTCTTCGTGGTCGTAATCCTCACCGCGACGGTCTTCGCGATGGCCACAGGAATCGTCGGCGCCGCGGTGCCCGTGCTCGGGCTGATGGCCGCGCCGATCATGCTGCGCGCAGGCTACAGCGCGCGGCTCGCCGCCGGGGCGATCACCGCGGGCGGCACGCTCGGGATCCTCATCCCGCCGTCGGTGATGCTGCTCGTGCTCGGGCCGGTGCTCGGCGTCTCGGTCGTGGACCTCTACGCGGCCGCGATGCTGCCCGGGCTGCTCCTTGCAGCGCTCTACCTCGGTTACGTCCTCGTGCGCTGCCAAGTCGACCCGAGCCTCGGGCCGCCGCTGCCGCCGGCGCTGCGTGCCGCCTCGGGCTTTTCCATCGCGCGCGAGGCGCTGATCGGCGTGATCCCGCTCACCGTGCTGATTGCGGCAACGCTCGGCCCGATCCTCGCTGGCCTTGCCACGCCGACCGAGGCGGCCGGAGTCGGGGCGCTCGGCGCGCTGGCGCTTGCGTTCGCTTCCGGGCGCCTTGACCGGGCGGGACTGAAAGCCGTGTCGCTTCGCACGCTGGCCACCTCCAGCATGGTGCTCTTTCTCGCAGTCGCGTCCAACGTGTTTGGCGCGGTGTTCGCCCGGCTCGGCACGGCGGCCTGGATCACCGAATGGTTGCTCGGTCTCACCGCGCCGCCCATGCTGATGCTGATCGTGATCGTCTTGCTGCTCTTTCTCCTCGGATGGCCCTTCGAATGGCCGGCAATCGTGCTTGTGTTCGTGCCGATCTTCTATCCCGTGGTCGCGGCGCTCGGCATCGACATGATCTGGTTTGGCGCTCTGGTCGCCGTGACGCTTCAGACGGCGTTCCTCTCACCGCCGGTGGCGATGTCGGGCTACTACCTCAAGCAGGTAGCCCCGGCGTGGCCGCTCGCGACGATCTTCAAGGGAATGCTCGAGTTCATGGTGATCCAGGCGGTAGCGATTGGCCTTCTGCTCGCGTTTCCGGCGATCGCGACCTGGCTTCCCGAGCGCCTGCACCGGCAGCCGAGCGCCCCCGACGTCTTCGACGTCGAGCCCTATCCGGACGAGCGGGGCACCTACCAGGCGATGCTTGCGCCTAGCGGCGGGCGGTGAGGGCGATGCCGCCATCGAGGTCGGCGCTCCCGGGCGCTAGCTTACTTACGCGGGAACCGCCATTCCCCTCGCCACGGCCGGGCGCGCGCCGACCATGTCGTACCAGCGCTTCACGTTGGGAAACGCCGTCAGATCGACGCGGTGCCATTCATGGCGCGCGACCCACGGATAGATCGCCATGTCCGCGATGGAGTACTCCTTCGCGAAAAACACAACGTCCCCCAAGCGGCGGTCCATCACGCCGTAAAGCCGCTTCGCCTCGTTGCCGTAGCGCTCGCTGCCGTACGGGATCTCGTCCTTCTTAGCGCGCATGAAATGGTGCGCCTGGCCGAACATCGGCCCTACCCCGCCCATTTGAAACATAAGCCATTGCAGAACCTCGTACTTGTACTTTTTTGGAAAGAACTTCCCGGTCTTGTCCGCCAAGTAGATCAGGATCGCGCCCGACTCCATCATCGCGATCGGCTTGCCGTCGGGGCCGTCGGGGTCGACGATCGACGGGATCTTGCCGTTCGGGTTGAGCTTGAGGTACTCGGGCGTGAACTGCTCGGTGTTCGTGCCGATGTTGATCTTGTGCACGTTGTACGGCAGGGCGCACTCCTCGAGCATGATGGAGACCTTGCGGCCGTTGGGGGTGCTCCAGGTATAAAGTTCGATCATGCTGAAGTGGCTCGTGACCGTGCTGGTAGTGTTGGTGATTTTCGCCCTGCTCGCGCCGCGCTTCGGCGCCTGGCGGCTGCCCGGCGACTTCAGCATCCCGGTGCGCGGGCGAATCTACTACATTCCCCTCGCGAGCACGCTCGTCTTTTCGCTGCTCGTCTGGCTCATCAGCCGAGTTCTTTGATCGCCTTCAGCCTGGCCTCGTCGAGGAGCCGGCCGATGTCTGCGCCCTGCGCGGAGCTCGCGATTGCGCCCGCGTCGACCGCGGCCGCGGCAGCGCGCGCGCGCTCCATGCGCGCCGTGTCGATGCCCGGCTCGGCGAGCCGAGCCGCCTCGAGCAGCTCGGCAAACCGCTCCGGACGGCGGAACGCATCGGCGCCTTTGAGGACGCCGAGCAGTGCGTCCGGCGTGGATTTTTTCAGTCCTTGCTTGTTTCGAACCGCGGCAAGAGCGAGATCGCGTGGCTCGCTCGGCGCGCGCAGCCGCTCGGACAGAGCCTGCACTTCCTTTTCTGCGAGCGGCCATGCGAGCGCGGCGAAGCGCACCGGCACCGAGCCCGAGAAGCGCGCGGGCCACGCCTTGATCTCGGGAAACGCCTTGGCAAGAAGCCCCGCGCGCTGCAGCACCTCGAACATCTGCTCGGGATGCGGCTCGGCCAGGCCGCGAGCGAACTCCTGCCACACGCGCTCGGGCACCAGAAAGTCCGCTTCGCCCGCCTGCACCATCTGCTGCATGAGCCCCATGGTGGAGGGATGAATAGAAAATCCGAAGCGCGCCGCGAAGCGTGCGACGCGGAGTATGCGGACGGGATCTTCCGCAAACGCCTCGCTCACGTGCCGCAGCACGCCCCCCTCGAGGTCCTTCTTGCCGCCAAAGGGATCGATCAGCGCGCCGTCCTCGGCCTTCGCCATCGCATTGATGGTGAGATCGCGCCGCCTGAGGTCTTCTTCGAGCGTGACATCCGGGGAGGCGTAGACGGTGAAGCCCTTGTAGCCGCGGCCGCTCTTGCGCTCGGTGCGGGCGAGCGCGTATTCCTCGTGGGTCTTCGGATGCAGGAACACCGGGAAATCCTTGCCCACCGGCTTGAAGCCCAGCCGCACCATCTCTTCGGGGGTCGCGCCCACGACGACGTAGTCACGTTCCTTGGCCGGCAGGCCGAGCAGCTCGTCGCGCACGGCTCCGCCGACGAGGTAGATCTTCACTTCGTTGCGTAGGGCTCGTCGGCGGCGACAAACTCGGTCTCGCGCCGGGCGGCATCGCACCACTCCCGCACGGCGGAGAGCGACTGCACTGCTTCGCAGTACGCCTGGGCGAGCGGCGCAACTTTGACGCCGTACGTGGCGAAGCGCATTACCACGGGCGCATAGAAGGCATCGGCGATCGAAAAACGGCCGAAGAGGAAATTGCTCGCGCCGCCGAAGCGCTCGCGGCAGTGCGTCCACAGCGCGACCACGCGATCGATGTCCTTGCGCGACTCAGGGGTCATTCCCTTGCCCGGGTAGCGCTCGCGAATGTTCATCGGCATCGCGCCGCGAAGCGCCTGAAAGCCCGAGTGCATCTCCGCGCAGGCCGAGCGCGCTGCGCGCCGCGCGCGCTCATCCTGCGGCCAGAGCTGCTTCCCGCGGTAGAGCTCGGCCACGGTTTCGCAGATTGCGAGCGTGTCCCACACCGGCTCGCCGTCGATGAGGAGCACCGGTACCTTGCCCGCGGCCGAATAGCGCTCGATGCCGGCAACGCGCAAACCGCCGCCGCTCTCGTCAAACTTGAGCTGCACTTCCTCGAAAGGAATCTCGGCCTGGCGCAGCATCACCCACGGGCGCATCGACCAGGACGAATAGTTCTTGTTGCCGATCACGAGCTCCAACTTCATGAGCAGAGTCTAGCGCGGCAGCGCCAGTTCAGCGACGAGCCCGGAGGCCCCGTTGCGCAGGGTCACGTCGCCGCCGTGCCAACGCGCGATGTTGCGCGCGATGCTCAAGCCGAGCCCGGTGCCGCCGCTTTCCATGTTGCGCGAATCGTCCAGCCGGTAGAGCGGCTCGAACACTCGCTCGAGCTCGGGATGCGGTATGCCCGGGCCGCGGTCGCGAATCTCGATACGGAGGTGCCTCGGCGAATCGGCGATCTCGATGTCGGCCGAACCTCCATAGCGAATCGCGTTCTCGATCAGGTTGTCGAGGCAACGGCGCAGCCCCTGCGGATCGGCGCGGTACGGGCCGAGCAGCGCGCCGCGCACCGTGAGCGCCTGGCCAGCCTCCCGCCTGTCCTCGCACACGCTCTCGATCAGAGCTCCGACGTCCACCGGCTGGCGCTCGGTGTCCTTGCTGACGCTCGAGAAGAAATCCAGCGTTTCGCCGACCATAGTCTGCATCTCATCGAGGTCGCGCAGCATCTTTGCGCGCACTTCCGGGTCGGGGAGCATCTCGGCGCGCAGGCGCAGCCGCGTGATCGGCGTCTTGAGGTCGTGCGAGATCGCCCCGAGCAGGCGGCCGCGCTCCACGAGGTAGCGGCGCACGCGCTCCTGCATGCGGTTGAACGCGGCGATGACCCGGCGGACCTCGCTTGGGCCGGCTTCCGGAAGCGGGGCGCTCCCCGGATCCCGACCGATCGCGTCGGCGGCGCGCCCCAGACGATCGAGCGAGCGGGTGGTCATGCGTACCAGAAAGGCCGCCAGACCGAAGCACACCAAAAGCAGGAGCAGGAGGATCGGCGCAAGCGATTCGAGGCGGCTCAATGGCTCCTGCGGCACGTTGACGTCGAACAGCGCCACGGTGCCGTCCTGCAATCCGACCTGCACGACAATCGAGAACGGCTCGGGCATCAGGAAATAGAAGTGGCGCGCCATCCACAGCTCGAACGAGCCTGCGGCCACGCCTTCGCCGACGAAGCCGCGTGACCTCGGCTTCGAGTTGATGTCGACGCGCACCGGCCACGCGGCGCCGATCTGCTTCTGCAGCGACTCGGTGAACTGCCTTTCGTAAGGGTCGTGCTCGGAAAAGCCGTTCTCCACCGCGACCGGTCCGCCGGGAAGCGAGACACGCAGATGACGCCCGCTTATTTCTTCCACGACCTTGTGACGCTCTGCGGGCGGCAGCCGGTCGAGGATGCGCGCGGCCTGGCCGATGCGCGCCGCGATCTGCAGCGAGGCGAGCCGGTACACCGAGCTGCCGCGATCCAAAAGATGGATCGCCGCGCTGCCGAGCTGAGCGAGCGCGAGGCCGGCGGCGAGTGCGACCAGCGTCCGCCCGAAAAGCGAGCGCGGCAGCAGGCTCACGCAACGCGCTCCACCGTCGCGGCGAGCACGTAGCCTTCGCTGCGCACCGTCTTGATGATGCGCGGTTCACGCGCGTCGTCGCGCAGCCGTACGCGCAACCGGCTCACCTGCACGTCGATCGAGCGGTCGAGCGGCGTACCGTCTCGCCCCACCGTCAGGTCCATGAGCTGGTCGCGATCGAGCACGCGGTTGGGATGCTCGACGAACACAGTGAGCAGCCTGAACTCAGCCCCGCTCAGCGGGACGACTACCCCGTCAGGCGCGATCAGTTGCCGCGCCGCCGAATCGAGTGTCCATCCGGCGAAACGCACGCGCCGCGAGTCGCCGCGCGTGAACGGCAGGCCGCGCGTGAACGGCAGGCCGCGCGTGCGCCGCAGGATGCTCTTGATGCGAGCGAGCAGTTCACGCGGGCTGAACGGCTTTGCCAGATAATCGTCGGCGCCCATCTCCAGACCGACGATGCGGTCGACTTCTTCGCCGCGCGCGGTGAGCATGATTACCGGCAGGCTTGAATCCGCCCGCAGGTCGCGGCAAAGCGCGAGGCCGCTGTCTCCGGGGAGCATGACATCCAGCACCACGATGTCCGGTCGGGTCTGCTGGAGCGCTCTGCGCATCTCCCTGCCGTCGTTTGCAAGCGACACCCGAAAGCCATTGCGCTGCAGGTACTCGCCCAGCAGCTTGCGGATCTCGCCGTCGTCGTCGACGACCAGAACGTGGTCCGGCCGTTCCATCGCGGCGCTATATCTGCACCCAGGCGTCTGAGGCGTCAAGCGATGTAACACAGTGTGTCAAGCGCGGCCGCTTGCAATTCTGCCCTTACATGCGGCCGCTCTAATAGTCAGGTCGTACCCCAACCCTACAGGAGATGCAATGAAAGCAATGCTTGCCGCCGTATTGGCCGCTCTGTTCGGCATGATCGCGCTCACCGTCCACGCGGCGCCGCTGCCGCAATCGGGCGCGCAGTCGGCCGACATCCAGGCTCCGCTGCCTTCGGACGACGACAAAGACAAAGAGAAGGACAAGGACAAGAAGGACGGGTGAGACGGACGGATGGGCGAGACGGACGGGGCACTGAGCCAAAAGCACCAGACTCCCGCTGATCGGTTCCTCCCTGGTGTGCTTCGGGCCCCTTCCGGGGCCTTTTTTTCGTCAGCCCGGTCCGGGCTGGAGTTACAGCACTCCCTGCAGTTATGGCCCTCCGACTACGCGCCCGCCGTCCTTGATCGGCGTGGCGAACTTGTATTCGATGTCCCAGGGGAAGTGGATCCACTTCGTCTGCTTGAACTCCTTCACGAAGGTGTCCACCACCGGCCGTCCGGCCGGCTTGGCGTAGAGGCAGGCGAAATGCGCCTTGGGAAGAAGCTGGCGCACCACCTGCGCCGTCTTGCCGGTATCGACGAGGTCGTCGATCAGTAGGTAGCCGTCGCCCTCGCCGCTCACACCTTTCAGCACCTGGACTTTCCCCTGCTGCTGCGCCGCTGCGCCGGCGCTGCCGGCGTCGTAGCTCGTGACGCAGATCGTGTCGATCAGCCGGATGTCGAGCTCGCGCGCCACGAGCGCCGCGGGCACGAGGCCGCCGCGCGTCACGGCGATGATTCCCTTCCACGGGCCTTTCTGGTGCAGCACTTCGGAGAGGTAGCGCGCGTCGCGGTGCAGTTCGACCCACGAGATGATGATCTCGTCTTCGTAGGGAACGCGCGCCATGCGCGATTTTATCTGTTCGCCTGTCCCCGGAAAGCCCAGCCGGTGAAGCGCGCCTCGATTGCCGCGGTCGCGGCGTACAGCAGGATGCCGAGCACCGCTAGCACGAGCAGCCCTGCAAACACGATCGGCACCTGGAACGCCGCCTGGGCATCCAGCATGAGTTTTCCGATGCCCTTGTTGGCGCCGACCGTCTCGGACACCACCGCGCCGACGAACGCGAGCGTAATGGCCACCTTGAGCGACCCGAAGAAGTAAGGCAGCGAGCGCGGGATGCCGACCTTGCGCATGATGTCGAGCTTGGAGGCGCCGAGCGCGCGCAGCACGTCTTCGAGCTCGGGCTCGGTGGTGGCAAGCCCGGTCGCAACGTTGACCACGATCGGGAAGAAGGAAATGAGGAACGCGGTCAGCACCGCCGGGATCTCGCCCAGGCCAAACCACAAGATGAGCACCGGCACTACCGCGACCTTCGGAATCGAGTTGAAGCCGATCAGCACCGGGTAAATGCCGGCGTAGAGCGCGCGGTGCCAGCCGATCGCGATGCCGAGGGCGAGGCCGAACACCGTGGCGATCAGGAACCCCGCGAGCGTGGTCCAGAGCGTGACGAACGAGTTGTCCCAGATCGCCTTCCTGTACTGCCACAGCGCGCCGAACACGTCCGAGGGCGCGGGCAGTATGGTGAGCGGCACGTCGAGGGCTTTGCAGACGATTTCCCAGCAAACAAAAAGGAGAACCACAAAAGCGATCGGGGATAGCACCTTGATCGCGAACTCGCTTCTATCCACGGCCGATCAGGCTTCTCAATTCATGCACGATGTCCTGGAACTGCGCGGTGTAGGTCACTTCCAGGTCGCGCGGCCGCGGGAACGGCACCTCGCGGCGGCGCACGATCCGTCCCGGGCGGCTCGACATGACATAGACGGTGTCCGCGAGGAATACCGCCTCGCGCAGGTCATGCGTCACGAGCATCACCGTCACCTTGCGCGCCGCCTGCAGATCGCGCAGCGCCGACCAAAGCTCCTCGCGCGTGAACGCGTCGAGCGCGGCGAACGGCTCGTCGAGCAGCAGGATCTCGGGCTCGTGGATGAGCGCGCGGCAGATCGAGGTGCGCTGCTGCATCCCGCCGGAGAGCTCCCACGGGTGCTTGTCGGTGAAGCCGGCGAGGCCAACGGAGTGCAGCAGCTCTTTGGCCTTCGCGGAGAAAGCCTGCTTGTTGAAGCTCGATCGGTACGGTTCGACGATTTCGAGCGGCAGCAGCACGTTTTCGAGCGCGGTGCGCCAGGGAAGGAGGTTCGAGTTCTGGAACGCCATGCCGACCGACTTGAGTGGCCCGGTGACGGGTTTTCCTTCGAACGTCAGTGCTCCGGAGGCCGGCGGGTGCAGGCCCGAGATGAGCTTCATGAGCGAGCTCTTGCCGCAGCCGGACGGACCCACGACCGCGATGAACTCGCCGTGCGCGATGTCGAGCGTCACCTCGTCGATGGCGCGAACCGCGGCGGCGCCGCGGCCGTAGGCCATCGAGACTTGGCGCAGGCTGACCAGAAAACTACTTCACCAGGCGCTGCTCCCGCGGCGGCAGGTACTGCGCGGTGAAGATGTCGGCGGCTTTCGGCTTGTTGGTGTACTGGAAGGTGAGGCCGATCTGGTCGATCGAGCGCTCGAGGCGCTTGATGTCGACGGCGCCGAGGCCGTTCTTCTGCACGTCGGGGGTGACGAAGTTCTTCCCGAGAGCAAGCTTCAGCCGCTCGAGCTCGACTTCGCGCTTCGCGATCGGGTTCCTCTTCATGAGCGAATCGATCGCCTGCTCCGGGCTCTTGATCGTGTCCTGGATGCCGCGGATCGTAGCCTTCACGAACCCGGCCACCCCCTTCGGCGAGAAGCGCATGAAGTCCGGGTTGGCGATGATCACGTTGCCGTAGAGATCGACGCCGTAGTCGCGCATGTGCAGCACGACGATGTCGTCGTCCTTCACGCCGTTCGCCTTGAGGTTCATGTAAGAGGAGAACCAGAACCCGGTGATGGCGTCGACCTTGCCCTGCGCGAGCATCGGCTCGCGTACCGGGAAGCCGATGTTCTCGATCTTCACTTTCGATGCGTCGATCTTGTTCGCCTGCACGAAGATCGGCCACTGCGCGTACGCGCCGTCGGGGGCCGGTGCGCCGAGCACCTTGCCTTCCAGGTCCTTGGGCTTGGCGATGCCGCTCCTCTTGAGCGTGACGATCGAGAACGCCGGCGTGTCGTATACCATCATCACGGCCTTCACCGGCAAGTTGCGCGGGTTGTCGCGGTACTTGACGAGCGAGTTGATGTCGGCGAAGCCCATCTCGTAAGCGCCCGAGGCGACGCGGTTGATTCCTTCGACTGAGCCCGCGCCCGGGTCGATCGAAACCGCGAGCCCCTCGGCCTTGTAGTAACCCTTGTCGATCGCGACGAAGTACGGCGCCGCCGGGCCTTCGAAGCGCCAGTCGAGCGCGAAGCGGACCGCCGTCTCCTTCTGTGCAAGCGCGGCGGCGGAAAAAACGAGCGCGGCGACAGTGGCGACAAAACGCATGGGAGCTCCCCTGAGAGAAGATCTTTCCGGATAAAGTCTACAGCACGATGCGTTCCACCTTGGAGTTTTTCCTCAATGGCGAGCGGGTGTCCGTGCCCGCGAACCAGGGCACCCGTACCGTACTCGCCTGGCTGCGCGAGGAGCGCAGGCTCACCGGCACGAAG
>DATADT010000074.1:0-7224 GCA_036258355.1 Burkholderiales bacterium | reverse complement strand
AGCGGCTCGGCTTTCGACGAGAGCTACTTCGTCCTCGGCGTCGGCGTCAGCTACTACGTGGTGGACGGCCTGGGCGTCGGCATTCACTACGAATGGTGGTCCGGCGGGGATCCTGACATCACCAAGCTCACCGGCTCCGTGCAGTACGTGTTTCACCAGGTACAGCCGGTAAAGCCTTATCTCGGCGGCTTCTACCGGCGCACCGACGTGGACCGCTTGCCGGACCTCGATTCGGTCGGCGCTCGCGCAGGCGTTTATATCGGCGCGGGACGCAACGCCCACATCGGGCTTGGGGTGGTGTACGAGTCCTACCTGGACTGCGAGGAAAGTATCTATCGCTCCTGCGACAGCACTTACGCCGAGGTGACCTTCACCATCGCGTTCTAGTTCTTCTCGAACATCCTCTTGTAGTGCCGGTACCACTCGCTTTGGAAGAGCTCTTTCGGGTCGTATTTGAGCTTGAGCTTGAGGAACTCCTGCATCTGCGGGTAGCAGGCTTCGACTTGGCGCCGTAGCGCGTAGCGGTTGTAGGTCGGGAAGTAACTGCCGCCGTGCTTGAGCCCGATGTCGATCAGGCGGCGGAACACGTCGCCCGCCTTGATGAGCCCGCTCGTGGTGTGCTCGACGTGGACGTTGAAGATGACGCAGGCGTAGGGCTTTCGCGCCCAGGCGAGGAAGCTCTCGCGGTCCTGCTCGATCAGCCGCACCGTGCCGTAGATGATGTCGACCTTGTCGCGCCGCGCATAGTCGCGCACTTCCATCATGAAGCGCTCGAGCGCGTCGCGCTCGCAGTAGATCTCCGTGATCGCCTCGGTCGCCTTCACGGTTGCGCCGACGCGCTGGTCGAGCGCGCGGTGGTAGTTTTCCGGGTAGACGCTCATCTGCGCTTCATCGGCCCAGTACACCTGACCGTTGGTGGCGACGTAGTGCCCCGCGTAGCGGCGGAACGCCTCGCGCTTGGCGTGGTGCGCCAAAGTCAGCAGCTCCACCCAGTCGCGCTCGTGCAGCTCTTTCTGCCCCGGCGGGATCGGAGTCGCCGGGTCGACCGGGCGGTAGCACGAGAACACGCCGCGCCGCAGGAAGTCGTCGGAGGTCTCGTCGATCGCGTACTGGAAGTCGCCGTAGATGAAGCTCTCGCCGGCGCGCTCGGCGAAAGCCTTGGGCAGACCTTCGATGGAGCGCACCTCGACTACGCGCTCGACCTTGCGGCGCTCCACCAGGCGCAACGTGACCGAGGTGATCAGGCCGAACAGCCCGTAGCCGCCGATCGCAAGCCGGAAGAGATCCGCGTTGTCGGTGCGGCTGCAGTTGACTACCTCGCCCCTCGCGGTGAGCAGGCGAAAGGACTCGACGTCGCCGATGAACGGCGGCATCTTGAGGCCGCGACCGTGGACGTTGGCCGAGAGGCAGCCGCCGAGCGTGAGCTTGTCGGCGCCGGTCTGCTTCTGCGCGAAGGTCCACTGGCGCTCGCGCCCCTTCTGCAGGCTGGTGAGCTGGGCGAGGATCTGCGGCCACTGGATGCCGGCCTCGAACTCGACATGCCCTTTCTCGGCGTCGAAGCCGAGCACGCGGGTCATGCGCCGCGTGTCGATCATCAGACCGTCGGCGAGGAATTGCTGCCCGCCCATCGCGTGGCGTGCGCCCGAGATGCAGGCCGCCCGCTCTTCCTTCTGCGCCGCGCGCAGCGCCGTGCGGATGGCATCAAGGGTGTCGGGCTGGACGATGCGCCACACGCGCGCGGAATTGAGCTGCGAGTGGATATCGTTGACGAGGATGCCGGGCGGCGGCTTGTCCTTCTTGGCCGCCTGGGGCCATACGCTGGCGGGCCACGCGAGCGTAGCCAGCTTGAGGAAGTCTCTTCTGCGGAACAGGCCTACAGCTCCTCGTTGCGCGATGAAGACGATCCCTTCCTCGGGCGGCCGGGGCGGTTGGTGAGCGCGAAGACGCGAAGCGGCGGCACCGGCGGCGGGCTCTCCATGAAGCGGCAGTCCGACTCGCTCGGCACGCTCATCAGCGCGCCGAGGCGCCTGCCGTTGAGCAGCACCGTATAGCGGAGCATGTGCGCCGAGCCGAGCTGCGGCTGCGCCACGATGTCGTACTTGCCGAGCTTGTACTGCTTGCGTTCCAGCGCGGGCAATGCCATGCGGACTCCTACTTCTTGGCGGCGCTCTGGAAGACGTGCGACAGATCCACCTCGTCGAGCTTCACCGCGGCCTTGTTCGCCGCGTCGATCTTCGCCTTCATGCGGTCGGTTTCCTGCATCGCCTGCTCGAAGGCCTCGGCGAGCCTGAAGCTGAAGGCGGCGAGCGCCTTGGGGTCGGGCTTCTTCACGTCCGAACCGGCGAGCGTGCCGTAGACGCGGCTCGAAAGCTGCACGAAGATGCGCTCGGCGAGATCGATGTAGGGGTCTTTGCTGCTCGTGTCTTTCGCGGCCGACGTCTTTGCCGGCGCGTCCTTGCTGGAGGCGGGTGCGCTCATGGTCTTTCCGGTCTTATAGCCGCAATCCTACGCTCATCTTCGCTCAACGTGCGAGCCAGTTGTTCGCGCAGCTCGTTAGAAGCGGTTACGTGAGCGTCGGGCTGGTTGCGGTGCACGTCGTAGAGCTTGGCCACCACTTTGATGTCGTGCTGGGCGAAGGTCTCGGCGGTGCGGCGCGCGCGCTCCGGGTCGCCGCTTGCCTGCGCCACCGCGAGCTCGCCGAGCTTGAGGGCCGCGAGCCAGGTCTCGCGCTCGATCGTCTGCACCCCGATGTCGCGCAGCTCGAACATGTGACGCATATCGCGCGCGCGGGCGATGATGCGCAGCTTCGGGAAATGCGCCTTCACGATCCGCGCGAGGCGCGTGGTGGCGTCGGCGTCGTCGAGCACGATCACGAGGAAGTCAGCGTCGTCCGCGCCTGCGGCGTGAAGCAGATCGAGCCGCGTCGCGTCGCCGTAGAACACGCGGAAGCCGAAACTGCGCATCTCATCGACGTTGTCGGGGTCGTCATCGAGCATCGTCGCCTCGTGGCCCGCGGCGTGCAGCAGGCGCGCCACCACTTGTCCGACGCGCCCGAGGCCCGCGACGATGACCTTGCCCGCTTGCGGCACGTCGGGCGCGCGCGCTTCGGACGGCGCCGCGAACCGGCGGGCGAAGTGGTCGTGCAGCCCGAGCATGAATGGGGTGAGCAGCATCGAGATCGCGACCGCGAGGATGAGCGCCTGGGCGGTGTCCTGGGACATGCCGCCGTGCGTCGCGGCAAGGCCGAGGATGACAAAGGCAAACTCGCCGCCCTGCGCGAGAAGCAGGATGAAGAGCGGGCGCTCGGCGCTCGAAAAGCGCGCCCAGCGCGCGATCACCCACAGCACCACGCCTTTGGCGAGCAACATGCCCGCGATCAGGCCGAAGACGTGGAACGGTTTGGCGATCAGCACGGAGAAATCCACGCTCATGCCGATCGCGATGAAGAACAGCCCCAGCAGGACCCCCTTGAACGGCTCGACCGCGGCCTCGATCTCGTGGCGGTATTCGGATTCGGCGAGCAGCATGCCCCCGAAGAACGCGCCGAGCGCCATGGAGAGTCCCGCGTGCTCGAAGGCGAGCGCGATCACGAGCACGAGGAGCAGCGCGAACGCGGTAAAGATCTCGCGCAGGCGCGTGCGCGCTATGTGGCGAAACACCGGCCGAGCCACCAGGCGGCCGCCGCCGAGCGTCACCACGATCACCGCGGCCGCGAGGCCCAGCTTCTGCCACGAGAAAGTCGAGCCGCCCTCGCCCATGCCGAGGAGCGGCAGCAGCGCGAGCATGGGGATTACCGCGATGTCCTGGAAGAGGAGCACCGCGAACGCGCCCTGGCCGCCCCGCGTCGCGAGCGCCCCCCGCTCCTTCAGGGGCGCAAGCGCGAGCGCGGTCGAGGAGAGGGAGAGCGCCATCGCGGCGATGAGCGCGACGCGCAAGTCGAAGCCGAGCGCCCAGCCGGCCGCGGCGATGACCGCGATCGAGCCGAGCACTTGCGAAAGCCCCAGGCCGAAGAGCTTCGAGCGTATGCTCCACAGCCGCTTCGGCTCGAGCTCCAGGCCGATCACGAAGAGCAGGAACACCACGCCGAGCTCGGCGAAGGCCTTGATCTGGGCGTCGGCTTCGACCAGCTGGAAGCCCCACGGCCCGATCGCGATCCCGGCGAGGAGATAGCCCGCCACCGAGCCCAGGCCGAACTTGTGAGAAATCATCACGGCAGCGACCGCGGCGGCGAAATACAGGCTCGCCTGGACGAGAAAGTCGTTGCCGTGCTCCACGGGCGAAGTATATTGGCGGCGGGAGGGTTGGAAGAAATGGACTCCGCCGAAGCGGAGCTTGAGGGGCGGATCGCGCACCTGTTTGCGCGCCGCCCCGAATTGTGGCGCTTCACCGTGCGCGATCGCAGCGGGCTGCCCGATCACATCGACCCGACGACGCTCGCCGGCGAATTCTTCATCTTCGAGATCGGCCTCTCGCCGCGGCGCGACAAGGCGCACTACGACGAGGTCTACGACGACATCGCGCGCGCCATTGCCGCGGCGGTGGCGGCGCAGCCCGCGGCGCGCCAGCTGCTTTCGGGACGGACCTTCATGAGGGCGTTGCATTAAGCGCCTGCGTTTATAGTTACGGGCATGCAGGCCGGCATCCGCTACACCCTTTCCACCGGCGAGAAGCTCGTCAACGAGACCTTCGGGCCGAACAACATCCGCCGGCGTACGTCCGGAACGGAACAGCTTCAACAGGTGGAGATTTGCAACGGCAGAGGCAAAAGCTTCTCGCTGGAAGAGAACGGCTTCGTCTTCGTCGAGCACAAGACCACGGTCAAGGACTTCTTCGACAGGGCGGAGCTCGAGAGGGTCTATTACCCGGAGGTCGCGGCCCTGATCGAGAAGCTCTCGGGAGCAAAGCGGGTACGCGTCTTCGACCACACGCTGCGCTCGGGCGACGAGGCCGAGCGCGAGGCGCGGCTGGTACGCGAGCCGGTGCTTTCAGCGCACAACGATTACACTGAATGGTCCGGCCCGAACAGGGTTAGAGAAATAATGGGTGAGGAGGCGGATTCGCTGCTTCAACACCGCTTCGCGATCATCCAGGTGTGGCGGGCGACCAACCGGCCGATCGAGTCGAATCCGCTCGCGGTCGCCGATGCGCGCAGCATTCCGGCCGCAGACCTGCTCGTGGCCGAGCGCCGCTATCCGCATCGCGTCGGCCAGACCTACCGCCTGAAGTACAGCCCGGGCCACCGCTGGTTCTACTTCCCGAGCATGCGGCGCGACGAGGCGCTGGTGTTCAAGGTGTACGACTCGGAGAAGGACGGCCGCGCGCGCTTCACGCCGCACACGTCGTTCGACGATCCCACGACGCCTCCGGGCGCGCCGCCCCGGCAAAGCATCGAGGCGAGGGCGCTCGTCTTTTTCTAGAGGTTGGGTCTTTTCGGCTTCCTGGCGAGCAGGAAGAAGCCAGAGCCCAGACCGGCGAGGATCGCCAGTATGGTGAAGCCGAACCGGTAGTTGCCGGTGATGTCGGCGAAGATGCCCGGGATGATCGGGCCCCCGACCTGGCCCACCACGATGATCATGAACGACAGCCCGAGGATCATTCCGATCGAGCTCCTACCGAAGTAATCGGCGCGCATCGCTTGCATCATCGGCCCGCGCAGCCCCCAGGCGATACCGTGCAGCGCGGCGAAGGCGATTACCATGGGAAGCGAGATCGCGTAGGTGAGGAGAAGGAGCGCGAGCGCGTGCGCCAGCATGCACGCCGCGGCGATCAGGCGCTTCTTGTAGCGGTCGCCGATCGCCCACCCGAGCAGCACGCCGCCGATCTGGCACGTCGTCACCAGGCTGATGACGAGCGAAGCCGCAGCCACCGAGTAGCCGAGCCCTTCTTTCAGGTGCGTGATCGCGTGGACCGAGACCGCGTGCACCACGAACAGCGCGAAGCCGTGCCCGAGCGAAATGAGCCAGAACGCCTGCGTGCGCAGCGCCTCGCGCGCGGTGAAGTCGCGAGTGGTGGGCTCGCTTTCAGCTTGCGGAGTTTTTCCGCCGGGAGATTTTTCTTCTCTTGTCCCATCCACGACTTCTCCGTGCTCGCGCGGGCTGTTGCGGATAACCATGGCGAGCGGCAGGCCGACCGCGATCGCAAGCAGGCCGGAGGCGAGGGCGGTAGCGCGCCAGCCGAACGAGGTGAGCGACTGCGCGACGAGCGGCACCATGATGCCCCCGAAGGCAAGGCCGATCGACATTGCGGACAGCGCGCGGGCGCGCTTGCGCTCGAACCAGTGGATGAGCGCGACGTTGAGCGGGAAGAAGCCGCACAGGCTCGAGCCGAGCGCAATCACGATGAAGGCGCCGTAGAACGCCGGCAGCGATTGCACTTGCGAGAGCAGGCACAGCCCGGTGCCGAACACCACGACGCCGGCGCGCACGAACACCTTGGGACCGAAGCGGTCGATCAGCCAGCCGAGCACCGGGCCGAGCAGCGCCACCTCCATCTGCTGCAGCGCCGCCGCGCCGGAAAGCGCGGTCTTGCTCCAGCCCTGCTCGTCTGCAAGCACGGCCAGGTAGGCGCCGAACGCCTGGGTGACGAGCCCGGCCTGCAGGAACTGGAGGCCGGTCGCGGCCCCGACCATCCACCACCCGTAGAAGATTCTCTTGTCGGCCAACCCCGAAAGCATAGCTTCGGGTCCGTTACTTGCGGCAGTCGCGGCGTGAAACCCGCTTCGCTAGGCGCCCTCAACGCCGATCTCGATTCCTCGGCGCTGCCGGAGGAGTTGCGCTCGCTCGCCTTCGAGCGCGAGCTGGTGGTGAGCGATATCGGCGTGTATCCCTATCTGAACGCCGACCAGTGCGAGCAGATCTACAACGAGATCGCGGCGGCGCTGCTCGACTTCATATTCGAGCGCCCGGCGGCCAAGGACATGTTGCGGGGCCGGACCTTCGTCCGCACCCTGCACTGAAAAGCGGGCCTCTGGCCGCTTTTCAGCTTAGTGAAACGCACGCCTCTTCGTATCGTCCCGACCCCATCTCGCCCGGCGTGAAAATCTCGCGCTCGGCGATCCATTTGAAGGATTCCTCGAACACCTCGCGGGTGTAGGGCTCGAACACGATGCGCTCGCCCGGCCCCCAGCGGCGGGGGTCGATCTGGCCGAGGAAGCGGCGCGGGAATTCCCTGGCGTAGTGGTGGGTGTAAAGCTCGGGCCGCAGGTCGATGTCGCGCTGCGCGCGG
>DATADT010000073.1:0-3978 GCA_036258355.1 Burkholderiales bacterium | reverse complement strand
CCTTACATGGAACTGAGAATCGTCGCGTTCGCCGCATTGCTTGTGCCGCTTGCGCTGCCAGCGCAGGAAACCGCCCGGCAGAGCGCACCGGTGGTGATTGCCAACCGCACCGCCATCGTGCTCCGCGGGCCGATCGCCGGCTACTCGGCCGAAGAGCGCGCGCGCGGCGCGATCGAGCGCATCGAGGCCGCGCTCGACGCCGATCCGAACGCCGGGGTCTCGTTCGGCGAGTCCGAGGAAGGGACGCGCGTGCGCATCGGCGGGCGCCTTGCCTTCATCGTCACCCAAATCGACATTGATCCGCAAGCCGGGGAGACGACGATGCTGGTGGCAAGGGAGGCCGCCAGGCGGCTCGAGCAGGCAATCGCCGAGCGGCGCGAGCAGCGCTCGCCGGGCTATTTGCTGATCGCTCTCGCCTACGCGGCAGCGGCGACGCTCGTCTACGGCCTGCTCGTGTGGGGCTTGGTGAGGGGGAACCGCTGGGTCGGCGATTACGTTTCGGTCGCCGCGGACGAAAAGGCGCGCAAGCTTCAAATGGACAGCGTGCGGCGGCTCGCCAAGCGCCTCGTGGCGCTGTTCGCCTGGGCGCTGGGCGCCCTGGCGACCGTCTGGTGGGTCGCCTTCGTGCTCGAGCGCTTTCCGTTCACGCGGCCCTGGGGCGAGGACCTCGGGTTCAATCTCCTGCACATCACCAAGCAGGTGGCGCTCGCGATCGCAGGCGCGCTGCCTGGCCTCGCGTTCGTGGCGATCATCTACATCCTCGCGCGCGCAGTGACCAGCCTCATGCGCGTGTACTTCGACCGCGTCGAGGACGGCCGCGTCCACGTCAGCTGGCTGGACGCCGACACGGTGGGGCCGACGCGGCGCATCTTCGCATTAGCCGTCTGGGTGTTCGCGTTTGCCATGGCGTACCCCTACCTGCCCGGCGCGCAGACGGAAGCGTTCAAGGGCCTTTCGGTGCTGGTCGGCTTGATGGTGTCCCTCGGCGGCGCGAGCGTCATTGGCCAGGCCTTCAGCGGCATCATCCTCATGTATACGCGCACATTCAAGCGCGGCAACTACGTGCGCATCGGCGACAACGAAGGCACGGTCACCGAGCTCGGCATGTTCACGACGCGCATCCGCACGGGCCTGGGCGAGGAGATCACGCTGTCCAATTCGACCGTCATCGCCTCGACGACGAAGAACTACTCGCGAGCGGTCCAAGGGACCGGCTACGTGGTCGACACCGTGGTGACCATCGGCTACGGCACGCCGTGGCGGCAGGTCGAGGCGATGCTCCTCGAGGCAGCGCGGCGCACCGACGACGTCGCCGAGAATCCCGCTCCGATCGTGCGCCAGACCGCGCTCTCCGACTACTACGTAGAGTACCGGCTCATTGCCTACACGCCGCTCGAGCGCCCGGCGCCGCGCGCCGACGTGCTCAACCGGCTACACGGCCACATCCAGGACGTGTTCAACGAGCACGGCGTGCAGATCATGTCCCCGCACTACGTGATGGATCCCAAGGAGCCGCACCTAGTGCCGAAGGAGAAGTGGTTCACGTCGCCGGCGAAGTTGCCGGAGCGCAAGGAAGCCTAGACGAACTTCGACCAACGCACAGCGCCTCGCCAAAAGAAACCCCGGCACTCTCTCGAGCCCGCGGTTTGTTGCTTACCCGCGAGTGCGCCTGTTGCCTGTGCGATGAGGCTCCGCTGTCAGTGGGCTGCGTATCGCTCGAGGCGTATGCCGAACTGCGCCTCGAGATCGTATGCGATTCCATGAACCACGCCCGCGCCGCGCGCGATGCACAATTTGCGGCGGCGCACGTCGTCGACCCAGCGCGGATTTGCCGCCTCCGCGCGGCGGTTCGCGATGATCTCCAGCTTGCGCAGCTCGAGCTCCTTTTCCGGCAAGTCCGTCGGCAGCATGCCGATTTCGGCGCGGATCTGCGCGGCGGTGATCTTCGCAATGCTGCCGTTCTGCGTCACGATGTCGAACATCAGGGCCGCGGCGCGTTCGCTCCACAGCCCGTAATCGCGGCACATGCCGAGCGCCTGGCGGAACCTTCCGTCGGCGTGCTTCAGCTGGATTTGCTGGAATTCCGGCGTGCGTCCCAGCGCTTTGGCGTAACCGCGCCACGGCTCGAAAATCGCGTGCGTGACCGGATGCTGGACCGAGCGCGCGAAGCTCATCAGCTCTTCATGCGCTGCCGCGAGCGCCTCCTTCAGGGGCTCGAAGTGGCTGCCGAAGATGGCCTGCGAAACCCTCGGGTGCTGCTCCGCCATCTCGCGCAACAGGGGCTGGAGCGATCCCTGGCCGAAGTTCCACTGCAGCACGCCGAAACTGATTCCCTGTCCGTCGAAATCGCCGCTCAAGCCGCAGAAGCAATCGGGCACGCCGGCCCCGGTCTCGAACGCGCCGGTCAGCGCGAGGCAGCGCTTGGCGACATTCTCCTGCGCGATTTCGGATGCGGGAATCTGCGCCGTGCTCCCGAAGAGCGCCGCCCAGGTCCGCGGGCCGACTCGCCCGTCGGGGGCGAGGCCGTTCGCGCGCTGAAACGCCGCCGCCGCGGCGTGGGTGCCCCCGCCGAACGCGCCGTCGATCGGTCCGCGGTAGAGCCCTTTCGCCTTCAACGCCTCCTGGATCTGGACGACCTGCGCGCCGTGCGAACCCAGCTGATATGCCGCCATGGGGACCTCCCGTCGTCCTGTTTCGGAGCGCATTGTGCGCTTCCGAGAACTGTGAAGGCAACGTGACCGTGGGAATACGCCTTTCGCCTTGGATCGCGCGACGTGCCTATGTGCGCGCCAAGAACCGTCGCAGCTCACCTTGCCAGAGAAACAGCTTGTCGAAGACGTGCAAATGCAGACGGGCGAGGAGAAACCCGAATATCGCCATGCCGATGCCGATCACTATCTCAGTTGCGGTCTTGCGATACTGCACGAGCTTGCCCACGAAACCCAGGCCGAGGAGCGACAGCAGCGCAAGCGCCACCGCGAGCGCAACCTCCTTGACCGTCAAGGTATACGTGAAGAGCGCGCCGTCCCACCGATCGATGGCGGCGACAACGAGCAGCCAGAGCACGAACAAGGCGACCACGCCGGCCAAGATCTGCAATCGACGCATCAGCAGCCAAACTTTGAAGAATAGCTTGCCGGCGATCCTGAGCTGTTTCGTTAACGGCGTCTCCTTGGGCGGCTCTTTCATCAGCGGCTCGATCGCCAAGAACTTCCACGGCTCGCGCGGACGCTGCGCGACCGCGAATCCCAAGATCGACTCCTTGAGGGCGTGCTCGGTCATCAGGTAGCCGCTCGTCATCAACGCACAGGCTTCCACTTCGGAGAAGGAATCGAGATCGGTGCGGATCGCGGCCAATTGGCGCTGAACGTGGCGCTGAATCCCGTAGGGCAGCAACGGATCGGCCGGCGGCACCTTGGACGGCTCTTGCGTATCGACCCAATCGACCGACGCGACTTCCAGATCCTTCTTGAGATGGACGAACATCAATCCGCGCAGCAAGCCGCCGCGCCGGCGGCCCGACAGCGCCTCGAACTGGCTGCCTCGCACGCGCGCTTGCAGGATGCTGTTTGCTCGAAGGGGAACGCCTAGCAGGCTGTTGCTCGGGAAGTCGCTGGCGTCCATCTGTCCGCTGGCGTCGCTCACCAGGAGCACCGAGCAGCCCTGCTCCAGCAGCGCCGCGACGCCTTGATTGTCGAAGACGCCGCCGTCGACGAGCCGCACGACCGGCCTGACTCTCTCCTTCTCGGCCGGCCGCTCGTATAGGTTCACGAGCGTCAGCGGCTCGAAAATGCCCGGCACGCAAGCCGACGCCGCCACCGCGTCGCCGAGCCGCATGCGCGTATGCGGCGGCGGCGCTTCGTTGTAGTACATGCGGCGCAGCCGATAGTTCGCATCGACCTCCGAGTTGATGTCGGCAGGCGGCTCGCCCATCCACGTCGCGGTGAACTGCCAGTTGTGCCCCGTGTTGAGCGACGT
>DATADT010000072.1:0-2490 GCA_036258355.1 Burkholderiales bacterium | reverse complement strand
TCGAGAAAGGCGACATGGTGTGCATCTACACCGGCTTCGCCGACGTGCTGCTCGAGATGAAGAAGAAGCCCGACCCCAAGCTCGTGAACGAGACCTGCACCGGCCTCGACGGCCGCGACGCAAGACTGCTGCAGTGGATCTCGGACTCGGGCCTCGCGTGCCTGCTTGCCGACAATTACGCCGTCGAGCTCATCGCCACCGGCCTCACCGATCCGCTGCCTCGGAAGCAGCCGTGGCTTCCGCTGCACGAGCATTGCCTGTTCAAGAACGGCATTCACCTCGGCGAGATGTACTACCTCACCGAGCTCGCGCGCTGGCTGCGTGCCCACGGGCGCAACCGCTTCCTGCTCACGACGCCGCCGCTGCGCCTGCCCGGCGCGGTGGGCTCGCCCGCGACGCCGATCGCCACGGTATGAAGGTAGCGCTCGTTACTGGGGGCTCCTCGGGCATCGGCGAAGCAACCGTCAAGGAACTGAGCAAGCGCGGCTGGCACGTAGCGGCGATGGCCCGCACGAAGGTTTCGAAAGAATTTCAGGGTGATGTAGCGAAAGACGCTGACTGCCGCCGCGTAGCGAACGCAGTGCTCGAGAAGTGGGGCCGCATCGACGCGCTCGTGAACTGCGCCGGAACCACGAAGTTCGTCGCGCACGCCGACCTCGAAGGCCTGTCGGCCGAAGACTTTCTCGCGATCTTCCGCGTGAACCTGGTCGGCCCGTTCCAGATGGTCCGGGCGTGCGCGGCGGCGCTGAAGGCGAGCCGCGGCTGCGTGGTGAACATCTCTTCGGTGGCTTCCATCCTCGGCACCGGCTCCTCGATCGCCTATGCCGCATCAAAGGCCGCGCTCGAGACGATGAGCATTTCGCTCGCGCGTGCGCTCGGCCCCGAGATCCGCGTGAACATCGTCGCTCCGGGATATGTGCGCACGTCGTGGCAGGTGGCCGTGCACGGCGCCGAAGGCGCGGTCGAGCTCGAGCGGCGCTTCGCCGAGCGCGCACCGCTGCGCGCCGCGCCGGAGACGCAGGACGTCGCCGAGGCGATCGCCTGGCTCGTCGAAGGCGCGCGCCGCGTAACCGGCGAGATCATCTACGTCGACGGCGGCATGCACATCGCCTCGCCGAGGTGAAGTACGACTACATCATCGTCGGCGCGGGGTCGGCGGGGTGCGTTCTCGCGAATCGCTTGAGTGAATATCCCGGCACGAAAATTCTCCTGCTCGAAGCCGGCCCTCGGGACACCAACATCTGGATCCACGTGCCGCTTGGCTACGGCAAGCTCTTCACCCGCACGGACGTCAACTGGGCTTACGAGTCGGAGCCCGAGCCGGCGCTGAACGGCCGGCGCATCTTCACGCCGCGCGGCAAGGTGCTCGGCGGCTCTTCATCGATCAACGGCCTCGTCTACATCCGTGGCCAGCCCGAGGACTTCGACGGCTGGGGCATTCCGGGCTGGGACTTCAGGTCGCTCGCGCCGTACTTCGTGAAGGCCGAAGCCCAGCTCAAGGTCTCCGATCTCGGGCGCCACGAGCTCTGCGATGCCTTCATCGCGTCCGCCTGCGCGCTCGGCATTCCGCGGAACGCCGACTTCAACGGCGAGCGCCAGGAAGGCACCGGCTACTACCGCGCGACCACCTACCGTGGCCGCCGGCAGAGCACCGCCACCGCTTACCTGCGGCCCGCCGAGAAGCGGCGGAACCTGCGGGTGGAAGTCAGCGCTCTGGCTACGAAGATTCTTTTTGAAGGCAAACGCGCCGTCGGGGTGTCGTACCGTCAACGCGGGAGAGTAGAAAAGGCTCATGCAGGTGAAGTTCTTCTCGCCGGCGGCGCGTTCAACTCGCCGCAGCTCCTGGAGCTTTCCGGGGTAGGGCAGCCAGCGCTGCTCGAGAAGCACGGCATCCCGGTGGTGCACGATTCGCCGCAGATCGGCGAGGCGCTGCAGGACCACTTCTACGTGCGCACGTTCTGGCGCTGCTGTAAGGACATCACCCTGAACGACGACATGGCGAGCCTGTGGCGCCAGGCAGGTATTGGCATTCAGTATTTGTTGAGAAGAGCGGGCCCTCTCACGGTGGCGGCCGGGCATGCCGCGGCGTTCATCCGCACGCGGCCGGAGTCGAAGCGCCCCGACGCGCAGATCTACTTCATCAACTTCTCGACCCTGAAGCGGGGTGGCCTGCTGCATCCGCATTCGGGATTCACTGCTGCGGTCTCGCAGCTTCAGGTCGAGTCGCGCGGCTCGTGCCACATCCGCTCCGCCGATCCCACGGCGCCGCCTTCGATCCGATATAACTATCTCGCCACCGAGAACGACAGGCGCGTGATGGTGGAGGGGCTGAAGTTCATCCGCCGGCTGTGCGCCACGCCGCCGATGAAGGACTACGTCACGGGCGAGTTTTCGCCGGGCGATCGCGTGCAGACGGATGAAGAGTGGTTGGAATATTGCCGCGAGATGGGCGAGACGGTTTTCCATCCCGCGTCTACTTGCAGCATAGGT
>DATADT010000071.1:0-2933 GCA_036258355.1 Burkholderiales bacterium | reverse complement strand
GCCGGGCGGCATCCTCCAGGGCAAGGTCTCCGGTGGTGCGGCGGCGGCGCTCGGCGCGCTCTACGCCTTCGGCATCGGCAAAGCGGCGCTCATGCCGATCCACCGCTGGCTTCCGGCGGCGATGGTGGCGCCCACCCCCGTGTCGGCGCTGCTGCACGCGGTTGCCGTGGTCAAGGCGGGCGTGTTCTCGGTCGTCAAGGTGGTGGTGTACGTGTTCGGACTGGAGTTTGGGTCCGACGCGTTCGCCTGGCTGCCGTGGGTCGCCGGGTTTACGGTGCTCGCCGCCTCGGTGGTAGCGCTGCGCTCGGATAACCTCAAGCGCCGGCTCGCCTACTCGACCGTCAGCCAGCTCTCGTACGTGGTGCTCGCCGCCGCGATCTTGACGCCGCTATCGCTCGCCGCGGCGGCGCTGCACATCGCCGCCCACGCGTTCGGCAAGATCACGCTGTTCTTCGCCGCCGGGGCCGTCTACACCGCCGCGCACAAGACCGAGGTGAGCCAGCTCGACGGCGTCGGCCGGCGCATGCCCTGGACGTTCGCCGCTTTCGGCGTCGGCGCGTTGTCGATGATCGGACTGCCGCCCGCGGCGGGCTTCGTGAGCAAGTGGGTCCTCGTATCCGGCGCGCTCGAAGCGGGGCACTGGCTCGCGCTCGCCGTCCTCGTGGCGAGCACGCTGCTCAACGCTGGCTATTTCCTCCCCATTCTGTACAAGGCCTTCTTCAATTCCCCTTCTCCGTCGGATTCCCCTCATGGGGAAGCTCCGCTATCCATGGTTCTTGCGATGGTTGCCACCGCAGCCCTGACCCTGGCGATGTTCTTCTATGCCGACCTTCCGCTCGCGCTTGCCCGGGGGATGCTCCAATGATCTGGAAAGCCTTCATCGCCGTGCTGGCCCTTGCCGTGGGCGCGCAATTCTTCATCGAGCCGCAGCCGCATTTCCCGGTCGAGCGAGTCTTCGCCTGGAACGCCCTCTATGGCTTTCTGGCATGCGCCGTGCTCATCCTCCTCGCCAGGGCGCTCGGCGTGCTGCTCAAGCGGCGCGACGACTATTATGATGATTAGTCATCCCGGCCTGGTTCTCATCCTCGCCGCGGCGTTCCTCGCGCCGCTGCGAGGTTGGCCGCGGGCGACGCTCGCCATTGCCGGCCCCATGGCTTCCCTCGTCCTGGCCTGGAATGTCCCGGAGGGCGTGCACTGGAAAACGCAGTTCCTCGGGATGGACCTCGCGCCGTACGCGGTCGACAAGCTCTCCCGTCTCTTCGCCCTGATCTTTGCGCTCATGGCCCTGGGCGGCGCGCTGTTCGCGCTCAACCAGGAGCGCCGCGCGGAGCTGCCGGCCGCGATGCTCTATGCCGGCTCCTCGATCGGCGCCGCGCTCGCCGGCGACCTCGTGACGCTGTTCGTGTTCTGGGAGCTGATGGCGATGGGCTCGACGCTCGTCCTGTGGAGCGCCGCAACGCCTCGCGCGTACCGCGCGAGCCTGCGCTATCTCATGGTGCACCTCTTCGGCGGCATGCTGCTTTTCGCAGGGGTCGCAGGCCATGTCCTGCAAACCGGGAGCACGGCCTTCACGTCGATGCCGTTGAATGGCGCTGCTCAATATCTCGTCCTCGCCGCGTTCATGGTCAACGCCGCAGCTTGGCCGATTTCGGCCTGGCTGCCGGACGCCTATCCCGAGGCGTCCTGGAGCGGCATGGTGTTCCTCTCGGCCTTCACCACCAAGACGGCGGTGTACGTCTTGCTGCGCGGTTTCCCGGGCGCGGAGCTGCTCGTGTACATCGGCCTGGCGATGGTGTTCTACGGCATCGTGTACGCGCTGCTCGAGAACGACATGCGCCGCATCCTTGCGTACAGCATCGTCAACCAGGTGGGTTTCATGGTCACCGGCGTGGGCCTGGGCAGCGAGATGGCGCTGAACGGGGCCGCGGCGCATGCCTTCACGCACATCCTGTACAAGGCGCTGCTCCTAATGTCGGCCGGCTCGGTGCTGCTCGTGACGGGCCGGCGCAAGTGTACCGATCTCGGCGGCCTGTATCACAGCATGCCCTTCACCACGGTGTGCGGGATCATCGGCGCGCTTTCCATCTCCTCGTTTCCCCTAACGTCCGGCTTCGTCAGCAAGTCGATGATTTCACAGGCTGCGGCCGACGCTCACCTCTTCGTTGTGTGGATGCTGCTCGCGGCGGCCTCGGCGGGCGTATTCCTGCACGCGGGCATCAAGTTTCCGTGGTTCGTGTTCTTCCAGAAGGACTCCGGGCTGCGCCCGCCCGACCCGCCGTGGAACATGCGCCTTGCGATGGTGTTCTTCTCGGCGCTGTGCATCGGTCTCGGGATCTTCTACGAGCCGCTCTACCGGCTCCTGCCCTACGCGGTGGATTACGAGCCGTACACCACCTGGCACGTCGGGGCGCAGCTGCAGCTCCTGCTTTTCTCCGGGCTCGCCTTCTTCGTCATGCTCGGCTGGCTCAAGCGCACGCTGACCATCACGCTCGACCTCGACTGGCTGTATCGCGTCCTTTTCCCGCGCGTCGCGGCCCTCGCGGCGCGCCCGCTCTCGCGTGGCATTGCGGCATGCGAAGCGGCTTTCGCGGCCATCGCGAACCGCGTTGACGCCGCGGCGCGATCGCTTCTCGACACGCAGGGCCTGTTCGCACGCACCTGGGCTTCGGGCTCCATGGCGCTCGGGATGATGCTGATGCTGCTCGCGTTCCTCGTTTCGTACTACATGTTCTAAGCACGGCGGGTTGATCGGCTAGAATCCGCGCTTTATGCCATTGCCGGTCACCGACGTAGAGCGCGAGCTGCGGCACACGCGCCGCGTCCGCTACGAGGGCTACAGGCGCGCCGACGGCCTGTGGGACATCGAGGGCCACCTCACCGACATCAAGAGCCACGACAACCCGATGAAGACCGGCGTGCGGCGCGCCGGGCAG
>DATADT010000070.1:0-3522 GCA_036258355.1 Burkholderiales bacterium | reverse complement strand
CCAACTGGCCGTCGTTCCGACAGACTGCACCATGGAGACTGGAGCGAGCCAGAAGAGGAGGTCGGCGACTTTGAGCCAGCGTTCTCCCATGAGCGCGAGGACAAAGGGCTCGCGCAGGACGAACAGTCCGAGCGACAAGGGGGCGGTGATGAGAAACACCGCGGCGGCAGCTCGGACGTATGCCTGCCTTAGCCTCGGCTTGTCGTCCTGCAGACGGCTCAGGGCGGGAAAGAACGCGCGCCCCACGACCCGCGAGATGTGCTGCAGCGGCCATAACATCAAGCGGTAGGCCAGGTTGTAGTAGCCAAGCTCGGTCGCACCGAGAAACCGCCCGATGAGCACGGTATCGATGTTGCGCGCGAAGTAGTTGACGATACTGAAGCCCACCAGGTTGCCGCTGAACCCTGCGATCTCGCGAATCAGCGCGAGGGAGCATCGCCAGGCCGGTCGCCACGTCGATGCGGCCCAAAGGCCGGCCGTAACCACGGTCCACTCCACGATCGCCTGGGATACCAGGCTGTACACGCCCCAACCGCCGAGAGCGGCGAGGACGCCGATCGTGAGCCCGGCGAACGCCGCGCAGCACTCGACTACGGCCACCGACCGGAAACGCGAGGCGCGCTCGAGCAGAGCCTGCTGTACCAGTCCAAGGCTGGCGATCGGGAAGCCGAGCGCGAGCAGCCACAGGACTCCGGTCAGCTGAGGCTCGCGCATGGCCACCGCGATGATGGGCGCGAGCAGCGCGATTAGGATGGCGATGGCGATTCCGATGCCCACGTTCAGCCAGAAGACCGAATCGAGCAAGGCGCTCGGCAGCTCGCGGCGCTGAATCACAGCCGCCTTAGTTCCGAAGTCATGAAAAATGCCGGCAAAGCCGGTAACAAGCCACGCCATGGCGACGACGCCGAAATCCGACGGGCTCAGCAACCGGGCGAGGATGACCATGCCGAGCAATTGCGCTATTACGCGGCCCGCTTGCGAGAACCCCATCCACTTCGTGCCGGAGGCAGCGGCTCGCGCCAACGAGCCCGCCCCGCCAGGTAGAGCATCAGGCGCGGCGGTCAAGTGATCTGAGCCATTGTTTGCCGTGATGCCTCCTGGAATTCCGAGGATCTGTGGAGCTCGATTACTGGCTGCGCCTCGGAGCTAACCAAGGTATTGCAACTGCACAAGGTATTGCAACTGATCACTGCGACAGAGCTTGATGCGCCGCCCCAACAACATGCTGGCATTGGTATATACCCGCCGCATCCCCAGATTTGATAATGGCATGGGCTCCGGGATGTGGCACCTGAAACTGCAACACGAGAGCGACGAGTGCGGGTAGAAGCGAAGCATCTTTTCTAACTCCGATCTGTTGAAGCTGAACGTGACTGAGTTCAGCAAGGCACATCCGTGTGCGCTGACGGCTCGCGCCGCGCGTACGCGTCATGGGCTTTCCGGGTTCCGGACGCGAGATAGAGCTTTGCAATCCGGACTGTCCATATCGGTGACCATATTGGAGCTGATGTGCCTTATAACGGGCGGCCGTTCATCCCGGTGCACCTGCCCGGGAGCACGCGCGCAGTTCGCCTGCAGCGCGCGCGCCGGGCGCCACGTGACGCGCGGCTTCCAGCGCGCCGCGCTGGCAGGGCGCTGCGATCCAGCTCTGGGTCGGTCGACGCACGACGACCGGCCGCGGCGAGGGCGCGAGCGGTCTCGCCGCGCGCTCCCATGCGGGCAGCGTGACGGGTAGCGGCGGCGCCTTATGGGTGAGACGCCAGTAGAGACGCAGCAAAATGAAAAGGCCGATCGTCAGACCGGTCGATTTGTGCAGATTCACGTAGACTGTGCGCGCCGGCGTGCCGCGCGGGACGTCTTGCAGGTACAAGTAGAGCGAATCGCCATCACTCAGGCGGTTGCCAAGTAGCGCGCCCTCTCTGCTTTGTTTGGGTTTGCCGGTGCGAGGATCGATTCCTGGAGCTGTCGCACCCTTGCTGCGGATTTCGGTGTACGTTGCGCGCTCGACCGTAAGCGGATCGAGGAGGTTCGCTGCTTTCTCTATTCTGCATTGAATATATTTAGTTTTTGGCCTTTTTGGCTTAGAGATTACGGTTCCATGCCCCTATGTTCATGTAGTGCAGGCCTATGATGAAAGCGGTGCTCTGCAAACAGTTCGGGCCGCCCGATTCGCTGGTGCTCGAGTCGCTCGAGTCTCCGCGCGCGGGACCGGGCGAGGTGGTGGTGTCGGTGAAGGCGGCGAGCGTCAACTTCCCCGACGTCCTCATCATCCAGAATAAGTACCAGTTCAAGCCGCCGCTGCCGTTCTCGCCGGGCAGCGAGCTCGCCGGCGTAGTGAAGGAGGTGGGCGCCGGCGTGCAGGGCTGGCGCGCAGGCGTGAAGGTGATGGCGTTCACTACCTACGGCGCATTCGCCGAAGAAGTGAAGACCGACGCCTCGCGCCTCCTCCCGCTGCCCGAAAAAATGGATTTCGTCACCGGAGCAGCATTTCTGCTGACCTACGCGACCACCGACCACGCGCTGCGCGACCGCGGCGCGCTCGCCGCCGGCGAGACGCTCCTCGTGCTGGGCGCCGCGGGCGGGGTAGGCCTGGCGGCGATCGAGGTGGGCAAGGCGCTCGGCGCGCGCGTCATCGCCTGCGCATCAAGCGACGACAAGCTCGCGGTGTGCCGCAGCCACGGCGCCGACGCAACGATCAACTACGCGACCGAGGACCTGCGCGAGCGCATCAAGGTGCTGACCGACGGCCGCGGCGTCGACGTGATTTACGACCCGGTGGGCGGGCCGTACTCCGAGCCCGCATTCCGCTCCATCGCCTGGCGTGGCCGGCACCTCGTCGTGGGGTTCGCCGCCGGCGACATTCCCAAGCTGCCGCTCAACCTGGCGCTCCTCAAGGGCGCCTCGGTGGTGGGCGTGTTCTGGGGCGACTTCGCGCGACGCGAGCCCGCGCGCTTCGCCGAGAGCGTGAAGCAACTGACGAAGTGGTACGCCGCGGGCCTGCTCAAGCCGCACGTTTCCGAAACGTTCCCGCTGGAAAAGGCGGCGGAGGCGCTGAAGCACATGGCCGCACGGCAGGTCAAAGGGAAAGTCGTCCTTACGGTCGGGTAGAGTCGCCTGCTTTTGCGGGGGGTTTCCCGTCCCCTGCTTTTGCGGGGGGTTTCCCGTCCCCTACTCCGAGCGGGCGCTGCATGAACACGCTGTCCACCCAGCGTCCGAACTTGAACCCCACCGAGCGCAGCGTTCCGACGCGAAGAAAACCGCAAGCCGTGTGCACGCCGATGGAGGCGGCGTTCGCGCTGTCACCGATCACCGCGATGAGCTGGCGGTACCCGAGCGCCTCGCAGCGCCGGACCAGCTCTTCGAGCAGCATCCGGCCGACGCCGCGGCCGGTCATGTCGTGCCGAACGTAAATCGAGTCTTCGAGCGCGTAGCGGTACGCGCTCCTCGGCCGGTAGGGCGCGCAGTAGCCAAACCCGGCGACCACCTCGTCCGCCTCGGCGACGAGGTAGGGAAGGGCGCGGC